>DATHMJ010000399.1:0-3319 GCA_035487215.1 Gemmatimonadales bacterium | reverse complement strand
TGGAACACGCTCGCCGACGCGGTGCGCGAGTTTCTTGCGGCGCCGGGCATGCAGGGAGCGAGCGCCGAGCTGACGGTCGGCGGGCGGCGGCTCACCGTGCAGCTGGCTGCTCTGGGGCCGGACCTTCGCGGCGCCGTGCTCGCGCTCAACGATGTGAGCGAAATCTCCCGAGCGGAGCGCGTATTGGCCTGGGGTGAGATGGCCCGCCAGGTGGCGCACGAGATCAAGAACCCGCTCACGCCCATGCGACTCGGCGTACAGCACCTGCGCCGCGTGTGGCGCGACCGGCGCAGCGAGTTCGACGGAACGCTCGAGGAAACGGCTCGGCGCATCCTGGGCGAGATCGACCGACTGGACACGATCGCGCGCGCGTTCAGTCGCTTTGCGGCGCCCGGTCCGGCGCAAGACCCGCTCGAGCCGGTCGACCTCGCGGAAGTGGCGGACGAAGTCGTCCAGCTGTATCAGCTGGCCGGCGAAGGCGCCGCGTCAGTGCGCCTCGAGACGGCTGCCGCCGCGTTCGGCTACGCCCGGCGCGACGAGATAAAAGAGGTGCTGGTCAACCTGCTCGAGAACGCGCGCAACGCCGGCGCGCGCACGATCGTGGTGGCTGTCGCTCCGGGGCGGTTGGAGGTGCGGGACGATGGCTCAGGTATTCCACCGGACCTGCTCCCTCGGATCTTCGAGCCGAGGTTCTCGACGACGACCAGTGGGTCCGGACTCGGGCTCGCGATCGTGCGGCGCCTGGTGGAGAGCTGGGACGGGAGTGTGGAGGTGGAGTCGACGGCGGGGCGGGGTGCGACGGTGATCGTGCGATTGGCGCCGGTCAGCATGCCGGCGCGATCGGCCGGCCTCTAGTTCGTGGTCGCCTGGGCCAGGCGAATCAACTCATCCTCGCTGGAACCCCGATTGAGCAGATCGAGCGCCGCCTGCATCTGGCGATCGTCCAGCAAGCGACGCCGGCTCGCGGCCGGGTCTCCGAACACCTCCCGGGCAATCTCATAGCCAAGCTGCCGGTCGACGTAGGCCGACGCGCTGTCGAACAGGGCGGGGGCCACGTGAACGTCGCGGGACTCGAGCTCGGTGCGCACGCGCTCGCGCATCGTCGGCGTGATCGCGAAATCCTCCGAGGTGACGCCGGTTTGCGCCTTCACCGCCAACGCGCAATCGGCCAGGGCACCACGGAACGCCGCGTAGTTGCTGCCGAGCGAATCGAGGAAGGCCCGCTCGCCGGACGTATAGGCGTCACGGCGAACCATCAGGTCGGGCTGGATTCCCTTTCCTTCGGGCAGCGGACGACCCCGGTCGGTGCGGAAATGGACCCCGTGCATGGTCGCGAACAGCCGCGCATCGGCGAGCAGGCTGTCGGCGTGGGTGCGCGCGCGGTTGATGCTGCGGCCGCTCGGCGTGAACCAGCGCGCGGTCGTGAGCTTGATCGCCATGTCGCTTTCGAGCGGATAGGTGGTCTGGAGGACGCCCTTCCCGTAGGTCGGCAGCCCGACGATCACCGCCCGGTCGTGGTCCTGCAGCGCACCGGCGATCAGCTCGGCGGAGCTTGCGGTCCCGTCGTTCACCAACAGCACGAGACCCAGGTCGGGCCAGCGCGAGCCCGCATCAGCGATGTAGATCTTCGAGTGCTCGGCTGTGCGCCCGCGCGTCCGCACGATCGTGTCGCCCTTGGGCAGGAACAGCTCGGCCACCTGGACGCCCTGCTTGATCAGGCCACCGGGGTTGTTCCGCAGGTCGAGCACCAGCGTGCGCATGCCGCGCTTGCGCAGGTCCCAAACCGTGGTCTGCAGCTCGTCGGACGAGCCCTCGCTCAGCGAGTGGAGCGCGACGTAGCCTGTGGTCGGGGTGAGCATGACGCCCGGTGAGGTGGCGGGCACCCGGACGCCGTGCTTGGCAGCTCGGCTCGCCGGGGTGTCGAGCTCGCCGGTGCCGGACATTTGCCGGCTGAACTGGCGGTAGCCCTCGCCAACGAGCAGCTCGGCGTACGGATCCTTGAGCTGGGAGACGAGCGTGCGCGCGGTGTTCTCGAACAGCTCTTGCTGATCGGGGGCGTCGAGCGAGTGATCGTGGATGACCGAGAGCACGGTCTCGAGGACCCGCGCCTGCTCGTAGAGAGCTTCGCGCTCAGTCGGCTCGCGATGCAGCAGCCACCCTCCGGAAACGAAGGAGAGGACTGCCACCAGCGCGAGAGTGCCGAGCCGTTGCTTCATAGGGAAAGGTTTGCCGCGAATTGCCAGCGACTCCTGCCGGTTGCCGTTGGGCGTCGGGCCTAACCTTCCATCACGACGCCACTTGAGCTTGTCCGGGGTCTTGATCTGGCAAAACCGGGGCCGTACGCCCGGCCGGCGTTTTCGCTCCACGGCAGGCGCTATTCGAGGGGGGACTGCATGAACCGATCGTGGCTTTTGGCGTTGGTAATCGCGGCGCCGGTCGAGGCACAAACGGCGCCCCCTCGGGGTCCGGTGATCCCGAACGGTTACCTCGGCTACACGTTCTGCCGGGACGGATTGCCGGAGACCTGGGTCAGGGCGGACGTGGTGGGAACACCGCAGGCGGACGAAGTGCTGGCGCACGAAGCCGTGCATCGGCGCCAGGCCGAGGAGGCTCCGAGCTGCGAGGCGTTCTTTGCGAGTCTGGTGTCGGCGCGGCGGGTGGTGGAGGTGGAGATCCCGGCGTATTGCGCCCAGTGGCAGGTCGTGAAGCAACGAGGCGCCGATCGGGACGTAACGCTTCGCGAATATGCGCTCCGAATTTCGGCGCAGTCGGGGGCGATGGAGAACCGGCTCGACGTGCTCGCCCTATTGAAGGCGCGATGCGCCGATAAGTGAAACCGCTCGTTTGCGGGCGCGTAAGGCGAAAGGAGTACTCCCACCGACATCACACACGTAGAAAACTGCAACGTTGCGGAGGACCCATGCCCCGCGCATTTCCCTCGTTCACACTCTTCGCCGCGATCGCCATACTCGCCGGATGCAGCTCGACGAAATCCAGTCCCGAAACGGCCAGCGCCAGTACTCCGGCGGCGGGCTCTCCATCCGGCACGGACAGCGCCACGACCGCTGCGCGGACCGGAACCGTTCCGCTCACGACCGCGTCCGCCGAGGCGCGCGATCTCTACCTCCGGGGACGGACGCTGGCCGAGCAGCTCCGATTCCAGGACGGGCGCAAGCTGTTCGAGCAGGCGACCGCGAAGGATCCCTCCTTCGCCATGGCGCACTATCAGCTCGCCGTGACGTCGGCCACGGCGAAGGACTTCTTCGCTCACCTGAAGGAAGCGGTCGCGCTGTCGGACAAGGCCTCCGAGGGGGAGCGG
>DATHMJ010000398.1:0-9375 GCA_035487215.1 Gemmatimonadales bacterium | reverse complement strand
GACCTGTACTATCGGCTCAGCGTCATGCCGCTCACCTTGCCGGCCGTGCGCGACCGTTCGCGCGAGGACCGGCTGGCGCTCATCACGCGTCTGATGACCGACCTGCAGTCCGAGCTGCCGGAAGCCCCGGCGTCACTTTCGAGCGAGGTGCTCGAGCGGTTGCTGGCCTACCCGTGGCCGGGGAACGTCCGCGAGATGCGCAACGTGCTCGAGCGGGCGATGATCCTGGGGCGGGGACAGCCGGCGATCAGTGTGGAGCATCTCCCGGGTGAATTTCGCGCGCGTCCCGGCATCGGCGACCGGCGCCACACGCCCCTCAGCCTGGACGACCTCGAACGCCAGCACATCGAGCGCACGCTCAAGCATCACGGCGGCAACCGGACGCGGGCGGCCCACGAGCTGGGCATCTCCCGCGCCACCCTGATCAACAAGATCAAGCGCTACAGCATCACCGCCTGAGCCTCCGATGACGCACCAACAGCCGAAGGAGAAGGACGCGATGCGTTGCCGCGCCTGCGGTCGCGAGGAGCGTGCGTCCGAGGGCTATCCCTGCGTGGACTGCGGCACCTTCATCTGTCTGATCTGCACCTTCCGCGGCGTCACCCGTTGTGAGAGCTGCGCGGCGAAGGCCGGGCGGGCGTCCACCTGACCGCCATCGTCTCCCTCTCCGCCGTCACCCCGCTGCTGGCCGAGCCGAGCCTGCGGTCGGAGCAGTTATCTCAATTGGTTCTGGGCGACACTGCCGAGGTACTGGAGGCCAAGGTCGCGTGGCGACGGGTGCGCCTCGATCGCGACGGCTATGAGGGCTGGGTGAACCGGGGATACGTCCGCGAGTGGACCCGCCGCGAGAGCGAGGCGTGGAACGATCGGGCCCGTGGCTGGAGCGACGGAGCCGAGCTGGCCGTTGCCGGCGGGATCGTGCGGCTGCCGCTTCGGGCTCGCGCGGCGCTGGTCCCCGATGGCGTTCTGCTCCCCGACGGCCGTGCGGGGCGCGTGCTGCGCGGCGCGGTGCGCCGCTTTGCCGAGGTGATCGCGGAGGCGCGGGCCATCGCCCCCGAGGAATGGGCGTCGCGCCACTTTCTCGGCGCGCCCTACTTATGGGGAGGCGTGACCCCTTGGGGCGTGGACTGCTCGGGGCTGGTGCAGACGACTTTCGCGGCTCGCGGCGTTTCCCTCCCGCGCGACGCGGCGGCCCAAGCCGACGCCGGAGTCGAGATCTCGCCGGGAGCGGTTCGCGCGGGCGATCTGCTCTTTTTCCAGAGCGAATTCGGCGGCGGCATCACCCACGTCGCGATCGCCGCGAGCGGCGAGACCCTGGTCCACTCCGCGCTCAGCTGCGGAGGCGCGGTGCGGGAGTCCTGGCGGCCAGGCGCAAGGGCGGGTGGCCTGCGCGAACGCCTGGTGATGGTGCGACGGGTCGGAGATTAGATGGCAGGTTCCCCCCCCATGATGTCCCGCCTGGTCCTGTTCGACATCGACGGCACCATTCTCCTCACCGCGGGCGCCGGCCGGCGGGCGATCACGGCGGCGCTCGCTGAGTTGCTGGGCGATCGAACGTCCTTCGAGCGGATTCGCTTCGACGGCAAGACCGATCCGCAGATCGTGACCGAGATGTTGGCCGCCGCCGGCGAGCCCGGACCGCCCGACGATGATCGGATCCGCGCCGTGTGCGACCGCTACGTCCGGCTCCTGGAGCGGGAGCTGGCGACCACGACCGGCACCCACCTCATGCCCGGCTTCCCCGAGATCCTGGATCGCCTCGAGCGGCAAAGCGGCGTCGTGCTCGGCTTGCTCACGGGAAACCTGGAGCGCGGGGCGGCCCTCAAGCTGCGCGCCGCCGGGCTCGATCCCGCCCGATTCAGAGTCGGCGCTTATGGCTCCGAC
This sequence comes from Gemmatimonadales bacterium, assembly GCA_035487215.1. Lineage (GTDB taxonomy): Bacteria > Gemmatimonadota > Gemmatimonadetes > Gemmatimonadales > GWC2-71-9 > DASQPE01. Next base: position 7,491 of record DATHMJ010000398.1, on the reverse strand, counting down.
GCCGCGCACCGGCCCGATCTCCCGCCGATCGCCGCTCGCCGGGCGGAGCCCCTGTTCGGACGGGTTCCTGTCGGCACCGAGGTCGTCATCATCGGTGACACTCCGGCCGACGTGGCCTGCGGCGCGGGGATCGGCGCCCGCGCGGTCGCGGTCGCCACCGGCGCCTATTCCGTTGCCCAACTGGCCGCCTGCGGCGCGCACGCGGTCTTCGCCGATCTCGGCGACACGGACCGGGTTCTCGACGCCATCCTCAGCTGACCATGGCACAAGAGCTGGAGCTCAAGGCGATCGTTCCCGATCCGATCGCGCTTCGGGGCCGATTGGTCGGCGCCAACGCACGCTCCGGGTTTCGCGGCCTGATGGAAGATCGCCGCTATGACCGCGAGGGTACGCTCGCTGCGCGCGACGAAGTGCTCCGCACCCGCCGGTTTCTCCCCGCCGACGGCCCGATCGAGGCGGAGCTGACCTGGAAGGGGCCAACCCGTCGCTCGGCGGACGGATACAAGCTGCGCGAGGAGCTGACCTCCCGAGTGACGCCCGGATCGGATGCGCCGGGCGCCATCTTGGAGGCGCTCGGGTATACGGTGGTCCAGGCCATCGATCGGTGGGTCGAGCTGTTCGAGGTCGGCGGCGCCGTGCTACGCATCGAGTGGTATCCCCGGATGGACGTGCTCCTCGAAGTGGAGGGCGCCCCCGAGGCCATCGAACGCGCCATCCGCGCGAGTGGCCTGCCCCGCGAGGCATTCAGCGCGGACATGCTGGTGGACTTCGTGCGCCGCTACGACGCGCGCGGCGCCCGGCCCGCGGTGCTCGCGGTCACCGGCCTCGCAGGTGAGCGACCCGCGTGGGAGACCGCGTGACCGCCGCGCCCGGTTCCACGGCCCTCGTCCCCGAGCTGGGCCCCGCACTGGGGCAGCTTTGCGCCCGCGGCCCTACCTCGGCGGGCCGGTGGGTTCGACTCGACGATATCCGGCTCCGAATCGCCACCGAGGTCTTCGAGCTGGGCGGCGCGGCGCGCGCGTTCGCGGCGGACGATCGGGCCGCCGCGGTGGCCTCGCTCAATCGACAGGCCTGGCTGGTCGAATGGGAACGGGCGGTGGCGGAAGCAACCGAGCGGATCACTCAGGCCGTCAACGCGCGCCTCGATTCGGCCGGACGTGTCGCTCGGCTCTCCCAGAGCCGGCGAGGCGAGCTCGCGCTCTCCGAAGCCGATCGCCGTGCTGTGTCGGGGCGTCTCGGGGCGGGGGGCTTCGCCTTTCTCCAGGCGCTCGAGGTCCTGGAACAGCTGGTGCCCGCGGTGTCCTCTGGGGGCGCTCGTGGAGACTCGGCCGTGCGCGAATGGCAGGAGGCCATTCTCGCGGTCGCCAGACGGCTGGAGTCCGGCTGGCTGGAGCTGGAGAGCGCGGCCGTGCGCGAGGAGGCCATCTGGACCCCGGAAATCGAGCGCATCAAGGCCTGGCGCCGCCCGACTTGGCCGCTCTGGGTGTTGACTACCATCGTGGTCGCCGGCGCGACGTGGCTGGGCCTGGTGTTGGGAGGCTACCTGCCACTGCCGGCGGCGTTGCGGCCCTTAGCCGAGGCGGTCTGGCAGCGCCTATAACTCCGCACCGGGCAATCCCCTCTTCCAAATCCGACTTGCCAAGTCTACTTTTGCAGACCACTATCCAATTCAATTGAAAATGGTTCTCATCAGCGCGGGCGTTTGGATCCTTTCGATGGTGGCTCTGCCGGTCCAACAGCCACAAGCCGCTGGGGACCAAACGGCCCTCGTGCGCCGGGTCGCCGCCACCGCTCAGCTCGCGGCTCAGGAATACCGCGCAGGCGTAAAGAACGGCCGGGTCGTCGCCAAAGCCGAGGTGGGCGAGGCGCGTCTGTTCCTGGCCGAGGCGCGGCGGAGCGCCGCACTCCTCTCAACCGATGCGGGTGCGACCGTTCGGGGCATCGACTCACTCGCCGCCCTGCTGGAAGTCACCACGGCCCCCGACATTCTCGACGCGCGGGTGCGCGCGTTCACCGCGTCGCTGTCCACCCGTCTCGGCGTGTCGCTCGATGACATTCCGGCGGAGGCCCCATCGCTCGCGCGGGGCGGGCAGGTCTATCGAGAGAATTGCGCCAGTTGTCACGGCGACCTCGGCCGGGGGGATGGGCCTGCGGCCGTCGGGCTCGATCCCAAACCGGCAGACCTCACGGATGCGCTGGAGCTGCGCGGCGCGTCGCCGCTCGATTTCTATCACCGAGTGACGATCGGCGTCGTGGGCACGGCGATGCCCGCGCTCGAGACCCGGCTTTCCCCCGCCGACCGCTGGGCCGTTGCGGCCTACGCGACGTTGCTCCGGTTACCGCCGCCGCACGGCGATGTCCCCCCAACGCTCCGCAACTTCGCCACGACAGCTCGCCTCTCCGACTCCGGCGTCGTCGCGGCACTGGCCTCGGCCGGACTGGCCGACACGTCCCCCGGTGCCGTGGCCGCGGTGCGAAGCCTCCAGGAGAATGCGGACGCCGCCGCGACCGCGCGGGTCTTCGGCACGGTCCGGGCGCGGCTCGATTCCGCCTACGCGCTGGCTCGCGCCGGCAAGGGCGAGGCGGCGAGCGCCGCCGCGTTCGACGCGTACATGACGTTCGAGCAGGTGGAGCGCTCGGTTCGCGCCAAGAATCCGGATCTCGCCGCGGCGCTGGAGACCCGGTTCGCCACCCTCCGCACCCGGGCCACCGGCGGCGCGACCCGGGCCGAGCTGGACGGCATTCGCGCGGGATTGGCCGCCGATCTCGAGAACGCGGAACGGGTGCTGGGCGAGACGCTCTCCCCGCTCAACCTGTTCTTCCAATCGTTCGTGATCCTGGTCCGCGAAGGTCTGGAGGCCATCCTCGTGATCGGCGCCCTGATGACCTTCCTGACCAAGACCGGCGCCGCCAATCGCAAGCGGGACATTCACGTTGGGGTGGGGGCCGCCGTCGCGGCCAGCCTGCTCACCGCGTTTGCGCTCGAGACGGTATTCCGGATCACGCCCGCCAAGCGCGAAGCGCTCGAGGGCGCGACGATGGTCGTCGCGACGGTGGTGCTGTTCTACGTGAGCTACTGGTTGCTCTCCAAGATGGAAGTGGCCAAGTGGAACCAGTTCGTCCGGAGCAAGGTCCAGGATGCCGTCACGAGCGGCTCCGCCCTCGCTCTCGCCTCGGCGGCGTTCCTGGCGGTGTATCGCGAGGGCTTCGAGACCGTGTTGTTCTACAAGGCGCTGTTCGTCGCCGGCGGAACGGGTGCGTCGAGCGGGGCGATCGTCGCCGGGATTCTCCTCGGATCCGTGGTCATGGTCGGCGTGTACGTCGCGATCAATCGCTTCGGTGTGCGCCTGCCCCTCAAGCCGTTCTTCGGCGTCACCAGCGCGTTCCTCTACTACATGGCCTTCGTGTTCGCCGGCCGAGGCGTAGCCGAGCTGCAGGAAGGCAACCTCCTGTCGACCACGATCGTAAGCTGGGGCCCGCGAGTCCCCGCCCTGGGGATCTATCCGACGGTCGAGTCGCTCGCCGCTCAAGCGGTGCTGCTCGTTCTGCTCCTGGTCGCGGTGGTCTGGACCTTCGTCCTCGAGCCGAGGCGGCTGAAGGTGACGTCGGTGATGGTCCCGGATGGGGTACCTCGGAAGAGCGGACCGGTGGTGGCGGCGGCGAGCAAACCCGGCATTCCGGCGGGTGCGCGGGTCGAGCTGCTGCGCTCGCTGGAGCGGATGGAAGCGGACCTGGCCGAGCTTCGGGCGGAGGTCGAGCGGATGCGCGGTCAGCTCAAGGAGCGTCAATCGGAGTCGGCCCGCCGCAGTCACTGAACCGCCCGTTTCCGGATTCGAAACGGCCCGCCCCGGCGGGCCGTAGTCGTTCGGGGGAGGTGCCCGATGAGTGAAATCGACCGAATCGTCGATGAGCTTGACCGAGATCAGCAGGGAGAGCCCTGGCACGGGCCGTCGGCGCTGCAGGTGCTCGACGGGATCACGGCTTCACAGGCCGCCGCGAAGCCGATCGCGGGCGCGCACAGCATCTGGGAGCTGGTGCTGCATGTGATCGCGTGGCGCGGGGAGGTTGCCCGACGGGCGCGAGGCGGCGAGCCTGCGGAACCGGCCGAAGGCGACTGGCCGCCCGTCAAGGAAACCACGGATGCGAGTTGGGCTCGCACGCTCGCACGGCTCAGTGAATCGCATCGCGATCTTACGGAGGCCCTGCGCCGACTGCCGGACGGGCGGCTGGACGAGACCGTCGGGCAGCGCGACCGATCGATCGGGACCGGTGTGACGTACTATGTGACCGCGCACGGAGTGTCGCAGCACGACGCCTATCACCTTGGCCAGGTATCGCTGCTCAAGCGCGCACAGGGTCTGCGCTGAAAACGCGAACGGCCCGCCGAAATCGGCGGACCGTTCACATCAAAGAGGTGGCAGATCGCCCCCTGAGTTTTACGGAGACGGACCTAAGTGTCCGCTCCACCCTTCTTCGACCTGCCACTTTTTCGAGGAGCCGTGCTCCGTCGCGCCACAGAAGGGCAAGTCGGATGCCAATGAGCGCAAGACGCTAATCCTTTGTGTCCCAAGCGCTTACATTGCAGGACCGTAGGTCGAAAAGCGTCAAAGACTTCGACACCTTTCGGCCCTTAGTCGCTAACTCGTTGTGTTCCAGCCTCTTGGCGAGCCGCCAAAGTTTTGGGCGGTGCCGGCTCCTTCCCGCCGCCCAGGTAGGGTCCGGGGGGCAGCTCGGGGCCCTCTTTCCACCGAGTCACCATGACCGCACCGATCGTCACGAGCAGCACGCTCGTGAGCTGGGCCAGGGTGAACGGGCCCAGCAGCCGGTCGTCCTTGGCGCGGACGATCTCGACCAGGAAGCGCTCGATTCCCGCGAAGATCAAATAGACGCCGAACAGCCAGCCGGGCCCCGTCTGTCGGGTCCGCAACCGCCAGAGAATGGCGAAGGCAACGAGCATCATCGCCACCTCGTAGAGCTGGGTCGGATGCACCGCGAGCACGGTCTGCGGGTCCACTCCGGGTGGAATCGGAATGCCGAACTGCTGCTGAAGATTGGCGGCGGTGGAGGGGGGCAGCCCCAGAGGAAACTTCACGCCCCAAGGAAGGGTGGTTGGGCGGCCATAGTCGTCGTTGACGAGAAAGCAGCCCACCCGTCCGAGCGCATAAGCTGCGGCGAGCGCCGGCGCGCCGACTTGCATGGTCCATCGCGTCGGGACCTTGAGGCGCCACCCGTTGACCAGGACCGCCACCACGCCACCCAGGAAACCGCCATACCAGACGAGTCCGCCGCGGGAGAACAACGCGCCCGTATCCCGAAACAGGGCGACGTACCACAGCTTCGCGCCCACGATGCCACCGATGACGGCAGCCGCGATCATGTCGCCGGAGTAGTCCTCGCGCAGACCGCGGCGCCGCAGCTCGAGGGTCACGAGCCAGCCGCCCATGAGGAACGCCACCATCATCATGATTCCGTAGCCGGTCAGCTCGAAGCTGCCGAGCTGGATCACGAGCGGATAGATCGTCATACGGAAGTCCGGTGAGGTTCGGTCGCGCGGCGAAGGTCCGGGAGGCGAAGGCCTGGGATAGGAAGGTCGTCACGCGGCTCCAGATCCCAGCCGCTCCGCTCCCCTCGGGCCAGCCGCCATGCCCCTGCCGCGGCGATCATGGCCGCGTTGTCGGTGTTGAGCCGCGGAGAAGCTACGCTCAGGCGCGCAGTGCCCGCCAGTCGTTCACGGAGCCGCTCGACCAACGCGCGGTTACAGGCGACGCCACCGCCTATCGTCGCGGTTTGATAGCCGAGCACCTCCGCGGCATGCGCGGTCTTGGCGACCAGGACGTCGAGCACGGCCTCCTGGAACCCGCGGGCGATGTCGGCGCGATCCCGCGCGAGATCGTCGCTCGCCTGGACGGCGCGCAACACCGCTGTCTTGAGTCCGCTGAATGAAAACGCGTACGGATCGTCGTCCCGCTTCAGCTCGGCGAGCAGGGGTCGGGGGAAGCGATAGCGCCCGGCGCGGCCCTCCCGCGCCAGCCGCTCCAACGCGGCGCCGCCGGGGTAGCCCAGGCCCAGCAGCGTGGCGACCTTGTCGAACGCCTCGCCGGCGGCGTCGTCCAGCGTCTGGCCCAAGAGCCGATACTCTCCCCACGCGGGCACGTCCAACAGCATCGTGTGCCCGCCGCTCACGAGCAGGCCCACGAACGGCGGCGCGAGATCGGGATCCTCGAGCGTGGGGGCGAACAGGTGTCCCTCCAGGTGGTTCACGCCGATAAAGGGACGGCTCGTGCTCCAGGCGAGGGTCTTGCCGTACATCAATCCCACCAGCAAGGCACCGACCAGACCTGGGCCCGCGGTGACCGCGATGCCGTCGAGCTGATCAACGCCGACGCCTGCGTCGGCGAGGGCTTGGTCGACGACGGACGCGATCGTCCGCACATGGGCGCGGCTGGCCAGCTCCGGCACGACTCCTCCGAAGACCCGGTGCACGTCCTGCGAAAGGATGACGAGACTTGCGAGCGTCGGCCGGCCGCCGTCGGTCACGACGACGGCGGCAGACGTCTCGTCGCAGGACGTCTCGATCCCGAGGACGCGGTCAGCCACGCTCGTTCCTGCGGGCAAGGGTGACGCTGTCCGGCGCGGCCTTGCCCGACAGCCCCGGGGGCACCAGCACCCGAAGGATCGCGCGAGGGGGTTGGCTCCCGGGGAGGATGGGCCCGATCGTGACGGTCACGCTGTCGGGGGTGAGCACCGCCAGACGCGCACGCGGGCCGCGGACGCGTACGGTGACGGTGTCCCGATCGGGCCGCAGCGCCGATCCGCTCGCCACCTGTACCGGCACGGGCCAGAGGGTACGCTCTCCGACGGCCAGTACGTTCAAGCTCACGGTGACCCGCGAGGGAAACACGCGGACGGGACCGAAACCGGTGGTGTCGACCATCAGCCGCTCCTCGGCGGGTCCGTTGGCGCGGGCGAGCTCGAGCGGCACCGTGAGCGCCGAGTCGATCGCCTGGACCTGGTCGGTCGGGCCGGCGATGCGCACCTCGCCCGGCATCACCGCGACGCCGCCCACGATCTCGAATCCCGACTGTGCCTGGACCCGCACGACGGGGTGCACGGGGATCATCCGCTGCGCCACGGGGTCGAGCTCCACCGCGACCTGTCGCGGCTCCACGTCCTGGACCCGCACGCTCGTGTTGCCGGGAAAGACCACATCGCCCGGATCGATCAACAAATTCACGCTGTCCGCGGTCACACTGTCGGGGAGGATGCGGTTGAGGACGAGATTGTCGCGGGATAGGCGGATCAGGTCGCCGCGAGGGCCCACGACCGTCGCGCGCAGCGTCCCGGGATCGCGCACGACGGTCCGTCCGGGAGGCGGCTGAATCTTGAGCTCGACGTTGAGCAGCCCGCTCGTGGGCTCCTCGCTCGACGCGACGAGCCAGAGCAACACCGACAGCGCGAGCGAGGTCAGCTTCAGCGGCCAATCGGCGGTGA
>DATHMJ010000397.1:0-3424 GCA_035487215.1 Gemmatimonadales bacterium | reverse complement strand
CGAATCCATCTTTTCCTGATAGGGGCGCGACGTGGTCAGCGCGTCGTAGATCTCGACCGCGCCGATGATCCTGGCGCCGAGCGGGATCGCTTCCCCGGCCAACCGATCGGGATAGCCGTTGCCGTCCCACCGCTCGTGATGGCTTCGCACGAAGGAAATGACCTGAGCCAGGTGGACCAGCGGCGACAGGATCTGGGATCCGACCACGACATGCTGCTTCACGTGCTCGTACTCGCTGTCGGTCAGCGGCCCCTGCTTGCCCAGCACATCCTCCCGAATGCCGATCTTCCCGATGTCGTGCAGGCGCCCGCCGGTACGAACCAGCTCGATCTCCTCGTCACTCCGGCCCATTTCCGCGGCCACCATGGCGGACATGTCCGCGACGCGGGCCGAATGACCGCGCAGGTACGGGTCCTTCGCCTCGAGCGCATTCACCAGAGCTTCGAGCGTCGCGAGCGAGATCCGCTCCAGATTCTGGCGCTCGAACTGAACCTCGGCGGTGCGAACCGCGACTTCCTGCTTGAGCCACTTGTCGAGCTGCTGGCTTTCCAGTCGGCGCTTGCGTTGCTGGAGCGCGCGCTTGATGGCCCGGCCGAGGTGGGCGATGTCGATGGGCTTGGTGAGATAATCCATGGCGCCGCGCTGCATGCAGAGCGCGGCGCTGGTCGCGTCGTTGACCGCGGTGAGCATGAGCAGCGCCATCTGCGGGTCGAGCTCCATGATCTGTGGCACCAGCTCGATGCCATTCACGCCCGGCAGATTGACGTCCAGGAGGGTGCCGGTGACCTTGTGCCGGCGGATGCAGTCGAGGGCCTCTTCACCAGTCGCCGCGGTAAGCGCCTCGTAACCTTGCTGGACGACGAACTTCCGCAGTGCGTTGCGGATCGATTCCTCGTCATCGACGACCAAGATGGTTACGGGTCCGTCGGCCAGGGACACAGGCGCTCCGTGTCGGCGTGGCGATCGCGTTCGCCAAAGTGAACACGCCGGCCCGGAAGGCGACCGCCGGCCGGCGCGAGCTGACTCAAGGGGGAAGCAGCCCGGAAGCTACTAACCCACGAACTCCACCGCCACCCGGGAAGGAATGATCCCGGCGCGGTGGCCGTCATCGAGCAATCGCTGCACGGCCGCGCGCCCGCGCGGACCGTAATCGACCGTCCACTGATTCACGTACATGCCTACGAACGCGTCGGTCCGTTCGTCGGTGAGTCCGCGGTTGAACCGCTTTGCGTGCGCCAACGCGGGGGCGCGGTGCTCGAGGCCGTACACGATGCTCGCACGAAGATCCCTGGCGATCTGCTGGGTCACGCCTGCTCCCAGATCCCGGCGAACGACGTTCCCGCCGAGCGGCAGCGGCAATCCGGTCTCGCCGAGCCACCACGCGCCGAGGTCGGCCCAGAGCGCGAGCCCGTGGTCGGCATAGGTGAGCTGTCCCTCGTGGATCAGCAGGCCGACGTCCACCTCACCGGCGTGGACCGCGTCCTCGATCTGATCGAAGGGAAGCAGAACCTCCGTGAACTCCGGCTGGAAGAGCTTGAGCGCCAGGTACGCGGTCGTGAGCTTGCCCGGCACTGCCACGCGGCGTCCGCGCAGGGCGGCTCTCGGATCGGGAGGAACCGGCATCCGTGAGACCAAGCGTGGACCGTAGCCATCGCCCATCGAAGCCCCGCTGCCAAGCAGGGCGTAGCGATCGGCGATGTACGCATACGCGTGAATGGATACGGCGGAAACCTCGAGCTCGCCGGCGAGTGCGCGGCGATTCAGGCTCTCGATATCGGACAACTCGTGGACGTAGCGAAGATTTCCGGTATCGAGCTTGCCCTCGGCCAACGCGTAGAACATGAACGCGTCGTCGGAGTCGGGGCTGTGGGCAACGCGAATGGTCTGCGGCATCAGCGTTTGGCGCCTACCGCGCTTTCCGCCTGCTGTCTGAACCCGTCGATGGCGGCCTGGTGCTCCTGGTACTCCACTCGGCCGGCTCGGCGCTCCGCGTCGTAGTGCGCGAGGAAATCCCGGTACGCCTGTCGCCGCATCGTATCGTTCTGGGCCCGATCGGCCGCCGCGCCACGGACGAGGTAGCCGAGCAAGTGGCCGGGCTGCTTGGTCTCGATCGTGTCCGCCAACGCAAGCGCGCCGCGCACGCTGTCGGCCTGGAGCAAGAGCAGCGCGGCATGGTAGCGCGCGTCCGAATCGATCGTGTCCAGTTGGGCGTAGGCGGCCAGGGCCATGGGCATGAACCCGATCGAGGTGGCGGAGTCACCCCGCTCCGCGGCGATCATGACCCGATTGAACAGGCGGTCGAATCGCTCACGGGGAGACATCGCGCTGATGTCCGGCGCGCGGCCGCTTGGCGGGCCCCCGCCGGGGGCATCCCCGCCGGACGCGCCTCCCGGAAACGGCGCTTGGCTGGCGCCGGGGTTGGCCATGTCGGGAACCACGGGTGGGGCCGTTCCGCGGTCCACTCGCCAGACGATCGCGCCGACGAGGAGGAGTGCCAAAACGGCGGCCACGGTCCACGCCGCCCGATTCGAGCGGGGGCCGGCCGCCCCCGGGCGTGTCGGACCGGCATTCACCGGGCGGCCGCATCGGTGGCAGAACCGCGCTCGGCTCGAAAGCTCGGCGGTACAGGCGGCGCACTGGCGGGGGCCCAGGCTCGCGCCGCAACGCGCGCAGAAATGTCCCACGGCCTCGGCACCGCAAGCGGGGCACGCGGCCGGGGTTGGGACGGGAGCAGGGGCAGGGGTGGGGACCGGCGTTTGGTCGGACATGCTCGGGCAGCAAGGTAATGACGCCGAGAGCCCTGGGCGAGCGATGAGCGGGCCGGCCTCGCGCTGCACGGGAGGCGTTCTTAGCTTCCTCCCGACTCCTGATTCGAGGCCGCATGACACCGACGTCCGGTCGCCCTGGCCGGGACGACTTCCCGGCTGATCTGAGCGGATCGGGCAAGCGGGACATCCAACAGCTGGCCGAGCGATTCGGCGTGGATTTCCTCCGCCTGCAGTTCACCGACATTCTGGGCGTGAACAAGAACGTCGAAGTGCCTCGCATTCAGTTCGAGAAGGCACTCGACGGAGAGATCATGTTCGACGGCTCGTCGATCGAGGGCTTCGTGCGGATCGAAGAGTCCGACATGCTGCTCAAACCGGACTTGGCCACGTTCCGCCTCCTGCCCTACGACGACGAGGGCGGCCGGGTGGCGCGGCTCCTCTGCGACATCCACACGCCGGATGGCGACCCGTTCGTCGGCTGTCCCCGGCACACGCTCAAGCGCCAGATCGCGCGGGCCAAGAAGCTCGGCTTCACGATGATGGCGGGCTGCGAGGCCGAGTTCTTCCTGTTCGAGATGGGCGCCGATGGCTCCCCTACGACGATCACCCACGACTCGGCGGCCTACTTCGACCTGACGCCGGTGGACCGGGGCGAA
>DATHMJ010000396.1:0-3745 GCA_035487215.1 Gemmatimonadales bacterium | reverse complement strand
CCCCCCGTGGCCCAGGCGCGAAGCTCGGCCCCGTGCTCCCGTTCGAGCAGCGTGTCCACGTGGAGTCCCAACGCCAATTCGATCGTTTCGCAAGCGGCACGTGTCGGAGCGATCACAATGACGCGCCCGCCCGGCGGGGCGGCGCGGCGGTAGGCCTCGGGATCGGGGGGGAGCAGGTGGTCGCGGGTAGGCGGCATGCGGGAAGATAAGACGCCGCCACCGAGGCCCGAAAAACGAACATCCCCGCGCGAGGCGGGGATGTTCGGTAGTGAGAAGCGACGACCCGGATCGGAGAGATCTAGCGCCGGGAAGGCGCGTGGAGCAGGTCAGTCGTCCCAGCGGTAATAGCGACCGCCACGCTGGTACACGTCGATCCGACGCAGCCCGGGACGCCCGCCGAACCACCGGTCGTAGTAGCGCGCGCCGTCGTAGTAGACGACGATCGGCCGGTAGTGAGTTTGCCACCATCCGTAGGCGTGCCCCCTGGGGCGCCGCACCGCCTCCACCACGATGACGCGCGGCGGGTAGGGCCGTTCCACGTAGACTCGACGCGGCGGCTCCGGATAGACGACGGGATCGCCGACGACGACGTGGCCGTACACCGGCCCGCTACGAATGACCACGCCCGCCTGAACGATCTGGGCCTGGGCCGGGTGACTCATGAGAGCGAGGCCAAGCGCGACTGCGCCGACTGCGATACGGGCTTTCATATGATCCTCGGTCAGAAGTGTTGCGCTAAGTCTTTGCGTCACGGACTGGCGGTGGCGCCGTCCGGAGAAAAGGACGGGGGTTGAGGGGAGGGCGTTAAGCCGAAGACACGCCGAACCAATCCGCTTGACAGCCCTCAGAGCCAAGCCCATGTTATGGGCCGCTTTCGTTCGCGCGAACTGCCCGTACGTTATGAGAGCTACCCGCCCTGGCGGGACTGCGTGAGCCGCCCGCCGGCCCGCTGCTCCTGCACCCGAGCCCACTCGCGCAGATCACCATATGATCCGTCAGATTCTATCCTTCTTCAATAAACCGAAACTGGAGGCAGCTATGGCCGCGGACTTCTTTATTGGCGAGTCCCTCGTCGGGGATGGCAATGAAATCGCCCACGTCGACCTGATCATCGGGTTGAAATCGGGCTCGGCCGGCCAGGCTTTTACCCAAGCACTTTCGCGGAACACCGACGGGTTCACCACGTTGCTCGCGGTCGTCACCCCGAACCTTCCCTGCAAGCCCGACACCTTGCTCTTCAACAAGGTCACGATCAAAGGCGCCAAGCAGGCCGTGCAGATGTTCGGGCCGGCGCAGGCCGCCGTCGCTCGCGCCGTGATGGACAGCGTCGCGTCGGGCGTGATCCCGAAAGACAAGGCGAACGACTACTGCATCCTGACCGGCGTCTTCATCCACTGGCAGGCGGAGAGCGACAAGAAGATCTACGACTTCAATTACCAGGCGGTGAAGGAGTCGATCCAGCGCGCCCTCGCCGGTAAGCCGACTGTGGACGAGGTGCTCGCCAAGTACAAGAGCGCCCGCCATCCGTTTGCGGGCGGGGCGGAGGGCTGATCGCAGACGCCGGCCAGGCCGACAGTCGAACGAGGGGCGGCCCACGTGGGGCGCCCCTCGTCGTTTGCCGACGTTTCCCGAGGAGCGACAACCCGCAATGCGTAAGCTTCTGCTTCAGCTCGACAGCTCCAGGCTGCCGAGCGCGTTCGACCAGGTGGTGGCGTACGATGCCGGCGCTGATGAGATCATGAGCTACGGCGGCGTGACCGAGGGCGATGTTCGCGACCTCATTCACGGCTGCATCTTCACCCGCGCGCCGAAAGAGCTCAAGAACACGGCGGTCTGGATCGGCGGCAACAACATGGCGGCCGGCGAGCAGCTGCTTGCCATCGCGCAGGACTCGCTGTTCGCCCCATTCACCGTGTCGATCATGCTCGACTCCAACGGCTCGAACACGACCGCGGTCGCGGCGGTCGTCAAGATCGAGCAGGCGCTCGGCGATCTGCAGGGCAAGAAAGTCGTGATCCTGGCGGGCACGGGCCCGGTTGGGCAGCGGGCCGCCGGATTGCTCGCCCTCGACGGCGCGAAGGTGACGATCACGTCTCGCAAGCCGGAACAAGGCGACCGGGCGCGTCGCGCCATTCAGGAGCGGTTTCGCGTCGAAGTGGGCATCGCCGGGATGCCCGACCCCTCGCAGTGCGCCGAGATTCTGCAGGGTGCGGACATCCTGCTCAATTCCGGTCCAGCCGGCGTGCTGATGGCGCCGAAGTCGGCCTGGGCCAACTGCAAGACGCTGAAGGTCGCGGTCGACCTCAATGCGGTGCCTCCGCTCGGTATCGAGGGGGTGGAGCTGAACGACGCGGGAGTCATTCGGGACGGCGTGAAGGTATTCGGCGCGTTTGGCGTGGGGAACTTCAAGACCAAGCTGCACAAGGCCTGTATCGGGCGGCTCTTCGAGCGGAACGACTTGGTCCTCGACGCCGAGGCCATCGCGGAGGTGGCCCGGCAGCTCGAGGACAAGAAGGCCTGAGCGGTATGCCGCGGGTCGTCGGTATCGACCCGGGCACCGTCTCGATCGATGTCTGCGGTCTGGACGACGGTCGGCTGGTCCTCGACCGCGCGTGGCCCACGGCCGACGCGCTGAGCGACCCCGACGGTTTTATCAGCTACCTGCGATCGGCCGGCCCGCCGGCGCTCCTCACCGGACTTTCGGGCTACGGGCTACCGCTGGTACCGGTGGCCCAGGCGACCGAAGACGACTGGCGCCTCGCGTTTCTGGCGGCCGCGGGAGAAGAAGGTGGGATCGGAGGCCTCCGACGGCTTGCGCGCAGCATCGCCGCCGCGGGGCTGCCAATGGTGTTTCTGCCGGGCGTGGTTCACCTCGACACAGTGCCCGGCCACCGCAAGCTCAACCGGGTGGACCTCGGAACCGCCGACAAGCTGTGCGCCGCGGCGCTGGCCATTGCAGATCAGGCCACACGGCGTCGCATCCCGGTCGATCAGACGGCTCTCGTGCTGCTGGAGATCGGGGGAGCGTTCACGGGAGCGATCGCGGTCGAAGGTGGTCGGATCGTGGACGGCGTCGGGGGGACGAGCGGGCCGCTGGGATGGCGCGCGTCGGGCGCGCTGGACGGGGAAGTCGCCTTTCTCGCGGGGAATGTGGGAAAGGAACTGTTGTTTCGCGGAGGACTCGAGTCGATCGTCGCCGCGGATGCAGGGCTCGGCGCCGCGGCCCGGGCCGGCTTGATCGAAGGGGCCGTGAAGACGGTGCGATCACTCAGGGTTTCGGCCCCATCGGCAAAGGAAGTCGTGTTGTCGGGCCGGCATGCTCCCGACGTCGCGGAAGCGTTAGCCGAGCGGCTCGCCGATCTTGCGGTGGTGCCGCTGGTGGGATTTGCCCGCGCAGCCAAACAAGGCGCCCAAGGTGCGGCCCTCCTGGCTGACGGTCTTGCCGGTGGACGTCACCGCGACCTGGTGGAGACGTTACGACTCAGGCACGCGCACGGCAGCGTGCTCGACCATCTCTTCGTCGTGGACGCCGCGCGCGCTCGGCGGCGCCTCGGACTCAGCGCGAATGAGTAAGCCAGGTGGAAGCGTGCTTATCGTCGGCGCGTCGGTGCGGGGATTCGCGGAATCCGCGACGACCGCGGGTGTCGGCGTGCTGGCCGTCGACGCGTACGGCGATCTCGACCTGCTCGCGAGGGCGCGTACCATCGCCCTCCGGCGAGATCTGAACGTCGATTGGTCGCCGGCG
>DATHMJ010000395.1:0-2408 GCA_035487215.1 Gemmatimonadales bacterium | reverse complement strand
CCATCCCCGTCACCACCGCTCCGCTGCTGTCCGTGGCGATGAGCGTCTCGTTCATCATGTAGCTCGCCGCGAAGTACTCGAACATGTAGGCAAAGCAGCACTGGATGACGAGCGAGAGAATGATCGCACGCGGGATGTTCTTCCGGGGATCGACCGTCTCCGCCGCGAGCGCCGTGCAGCTCTCGAAGCCGACCAGGATGAGGATGGCGAGCGTCGACTGGACGAGCACACCCTGGAAGGAATGCGGCCGGACGACGTCCCAGGCGCCCGTGAACGCCCACTGGGTGGCGTGCGCGGGGTTTCCCCAGCGGTAGTAGATCGCCAGCAGACTGAAGAAGACGAGGGTCACCAGCTGGATCACGTTGACGGTGAACGCGGTCACCGTCGATCCGGTCACGCCGCGCCATGCGATGTAGCCAACCAGGAGAGCGAAGAGGACGCAGATGACGTCCATGCTCAGCATCGAGAGCGTGCCGCCGGTGACCTGCGTATAGATGTAGCCGAGCAGCGTCGCCGTCATGGCCACCATGACGCCGGGGTAGACCCAGTAGTAGAGGTGTGCCGACCAGCCGGTGAGGATCTTGGCCAGCCGGGCCCATCGATGGTGTCGGACGTTCGCACGATCGATGAAGGCCTTCTCCGCGAAGTAGTACGAGCTCCCGAAGCCCGCCTCAGGATAGCGGCGCATGAGCTCGGCGTAGGAGAGGGCGGTCAGGAGCGCGAGGATCAACGCGACGCCGATGCCGGCCCAGATATCGGCGGCGACGGAGCTTCCGTCGGGCGCCGTCGCGGCCGCCTGGAGCTGGTAAGTGATCCAGAGGAATGCCCCGGGCGCGATCAGTGCCATCGCATTGACCGTCACGCCGGTCAGCCCGAGCGTGGGCTTCACGGTTCCCGTCGATGTCGTCTCTCTAGCCATTGGTCCCCCTCATGGTGCGTGGCGGGAAGTTGGACGAGCCGAGATCCACGCCGCCTTCGCGGAGCAAGCGGCGTACCGCAACTCCGCTTCGAGGTTGTCTCCGGTTTTCGACTCTTGGGGTCGTGGGTCGCCCCACGGATGAGCATCGACCGGCCCCCCGATCGGGCACTCGGGAGGGGCAATCTACGTGCCAAATGCCCCGTTCACGCACGCGCGCCGCGGGTTCTCTGCGCGTCGCGGGTGCGGGGCACTCTCTTTCGGCGGTCCGCCCTGGGCGCCGCGCGCGTCAGTCCGACTTCGCCTGGAAGGCGGTTGGGTCGTTGTGCGCGGGATTCGAGAACCTGGTGTCCCAGCAGGCTGCCCCGTCGTCGCGGACTACGACGACGCGGACGGGCGCCGCGAGGGGCAGCCGGGGCAGCACCAGGTTCGCTCCCTTGCCCGCCACGGCGATCTTCGCCTTGAAGGGAGGCCCGCCCTTGAGCCCGACCTTCGACACACCGTCGGGCATTCCGCCCTTTGCGCCGTACTTGAAGCCCGTGCCCGTCGTAGTCCAGCACGGCTGCCCGCCACACAGGCCGCCGGCCGGGACTCGGACGCTCCGGCGCACCGTCGCCGAGCCGTCGATGATGCAGAGCGCGAAGCCGGGGCCAACGAGACTCGTCGGGTCGCCGAAGTCGGCCGGGTCGACGGCCTCCGCCGAGCTGGACCATTTCCACTTGAGCGACGGTCCCCTCGCCTTGAGCGCCAGCGACGCCCTTCCAGGCTGCGCGGGGGCGCACGTGGATGGAAGCGTGGCGCACGGATCGCCGCGATGGCGACAGACGCCGCTCGCAAGGTCGCAGGTGTCGACGGTGGTCGGATCGCCATCGTCGCACTGAGCGTCCGCCGAGCAGGAGAAGAAGCCGCTCGCGTAGAAGGTGGTCGTGTCGTCCGTCGCGCAGCCGGCGTCGGCGAGCGGATCGCCGGTGTCCGCACAGCAGGGTGCCGCCGCGCTGCACTGGAGACCGCGCCAGGCGATGTCTGCCAGCTTCTCCTGGAGCTGGTCGCTCGGATGGACGCAGTCGCAGTACGAGAGGTCGCCGGCGACGAGCTTCAGGTGGGACGCCGCGTCGGTGTGGAGCAGCTGCACGTCGGCTGCCTTCACGACGCCGTTGCCCGAGGTCCCGCCCTCCGGGATCGCCGCGTACTCGGCCGTCACCTGGGCGATGATCGAATCGTAGCCGACGAGCGTCTCGTACGCGTCGATCTGGCGCTGCGCGGAGCAGTCGTGAAGCATCGACTGGAACGCCGGGAAGCTCGGCCAGTACTGGCCGCACGTCGTGGCCGATCCCCCACCGCAGTAGGCCATCGTCCCGAAGTTACAGACCTGAGAGAAGCGCAGCAGACCGAGCACCAGGATCCGGCTGCTCGGTACCTGGATCAGTTCGTCGAGGCCGCGGCGGAACTCGCGCTCGAACGCCGCATCGGTCGCTCGGCAGTAGTTGTCGGG
>DATHMJ010000394.1:0-2607 GCA_035487215.1 Gemmatimonadales bacterium | reverse complement strand
CTTCCGTTTCGCGCAGCGATCGCCGCCGGCGTGACCGGCGTGATGTCGGCCCACGTCGCGCTGCCCGCGTTGGACCCGGGGCAAACCCGGCCGGGCACGCTTGCGCCGAGTATCCTCTCCGGACTGCTGCGGGATTCACTTGGCTTTCGGGGCCTCATCGTCACCGACGCGCTCGACATGGGCGCGCTGATAAACGCGTACGGCCGGACCGAGGCTCCGGTACTCGCTTTCCTCGCGGGCGCGGACCTCCTGCTGCAGCCGGCCGACACCCGTGCGGCCGTTGATGCGCTGGAGCGCGCGGTCCGGGACGGCCGCGTAAGCGAGGCCCGGCTCGACCAATCCGTGAGGAAGGTCCTGGCGCTCAAGCAGCGACTGGGCCTGTTCGCGCGACGAACGGTGAGCCTCGACAGCATTCCGCATGTCGTCGGCAGCGTGGATCACCTGCGCACCGCGCTGGACGTCGCGGAGCGGGCAATGGTGCTCCTCGCCGACGACGGCGCGCTGGACAGTCTGCGCGCGCGTCCCCGGGGCGTGACCGTGGTTGCCTATGGCGACGAGGGAAACCCGGTGGTCGGGCCCACCCTCGTCCAGGAGCTACGCGCGGCCGGCTACGCGGTGTCGCTGATGCGACTGTACCCATCCAGCGGCCCGGCCAGCCTCGACTCCGCCCGCGCGGCCCTTCGAGCCAATCCGTATGCGGTGTTTGCCATCGCGATTCGCGCCGTGCCGTGGCGGGGCGGCATCGGGATGCCCGACGCACTCGCCTCGCTCATCGACCAGTCGGCACCCGGAAGGACGGTCCTCGTCTCACTCGGCTCTCCGTACATCATCGCCCAGACGCCGCACATCCGTTCCTATCTCCTGGGCTGGGCCGCGAACGCGTTGACCGAAACCGCGCTGGCGGGGGCCCTGTCGGGCGCGGCCATCGGAGGGCGCCTCCCCATCCGCGTGCCGCCGATCTACCCGCTCGGGGCGGGCCTCGACCGAACGGCGTCCCCCCACGCCCCGCACTGACCTCCACCCGGAGACCCGATGCGCCTAAACCTCGCCGACTGGCTCATCATCCTCGCGTACTTCGTCGCCTCCGCGGCGATCGGCCTCGCGTTCACCCGCCGCGCCAGCAGCTCGCTCGACGAGTATTTCCTCTCGGGTCGCGCGCTCCCGTGGTGGCTGGCCGGCACGTCGATGGTCGCGACCACGTTTTCCGCCGACACCCCGCTGGTCGTGTCGGGGCTCGTCGCGAAGTACGGAGTCGCCGGTAATTGGCTCTGGTGGAACGGCGCGATCTCGGGAATCCTGACGGTCTTCTTCTTTGCCCGATTGTGGCGTCGGGCGGGGGTGCTGACCGACCTCGAGTTCGCCGAGCTGCGCTACGGCGGCAAGCCGGCGGCGGTGCTGCGCGGATTCCGGGCGCTCTACCTCGCGCTCCCGGTCAACCTGATCATCATGGGCTGGGTGACTCGAGCGATGGTGACGGTGCTCGAGATCTCGCTCAACATCAATCCCTGGCAGGCCGCGGTGCTGCTGTTTCTGATCACCGCCGGCTACACGATCTTCGCGGGCCTGTGGGGTGTAGTCGTGACGGACACGTTCCAGTTCGTGGTGAAGATGGGCGGCGTGATCCTGCTCGCGGTGCTGGCGGTGAAGTCGGTAGGCGGCCTCGCCGTGCTCACCGAGCGCTCGGCTGCCCACTTCGGCTCACACGAGGCGGCGTTCAGCGTCATCCCGCCGACGGACAAGGCGTGGCTGCCGGTGTCCACTCTGTTCGTGTTTCTCGCGGTGCAGTGGTGGGCCACGTGGTATCCCGGCGCGGAGCCCGGCGGCGGTGGTTATGTCGCCCAGCGCGTGCTCGCCGCCAAGGACGAGCGGCACGGCCTCCTGGCCACCCTCTGGTTCAACATCGCGCACTACGCGCTCCGCCCGTGGCCCTGGATCCTCGTGGGCTTCGTGGCGCTGATCCGGTACCCACACCTCTCGAATCCGGAGGAGGGATACGTCCGGGTGATGGTGGACATCCTCCCGACGCCCTGGAAAGGACTCCTACTCGCCACCTTCGCCGCTGCCTATATGAGCACGATCGGGACGCACCTCAACTGGGGCGCGTCTTATCTGGTGAACGACGTCTATCTCCGGTTCGTCAACCCGAGCGCCGGCCGCCGGGCACAAGTCGTGGCGTCTCGCATCGCCACCGTGTTTCTGATGCTCGCCTCACTCGGCGTGATGGCCTACCTCAAGAGCGTCGAGCAGGGCTGGAAGCTGCTCATCGGTCTCGGCGCCGGGACCGGGCTGGTCTTCATCCTCCGCTGGTACTGGTGGCGGATCAACGCATGGTCCGAGATCAGCGCGATGGCCGCCTCGTTCCTCGTGTCGTTTGGTCTTCAGGCCGCGCACCTCGATTCGGGCAATACCTCGAGCGCCGACTACGCCATCGCCATGCTGACCACCGTCGGTATCACCACGGCGGTCTGGCTGACCGTTACGCTGCTCACGCCCCCCGAGTCGCCTGAGACGTTGGAGCGCTTCTACCGACGAGTCCGCCCGGGCGGTGCTGGATGGCGCCAAGTCGCCGGGCGGCTGGGCTACGGGAACGATCAGATTCCGGGCGGT
>DATHMJ010000393.1:0-4214 GCA_035487215.1 Gemmatimonadales bacterium | reverse complement strand
CCGGAGCCCCAGTCCGCCAGATCACGACCGGCACGATCTGCCACCTCGACGCGGCGATGGTCGGGGCCGCGCTGCAGGATTGGTCGCTCTCCGAGCTCGATTTCCTGTTCGTCGAAAACGTGGGCAACCTCGTGTGCCCCGCCTCTTACGACCTGGGGGAGAATCTGCGTTTCGTGTTGATGTCGGTCACCGAAGGCGAAGACAAGCCGCTCAAGTATCCGACGATCTTCAACAGCGCCGATGTCGCCACCATTACCAAGCTGGACCTCGCCGAGGCGGTCGGATTCGACTGGGCGGCGGCCCAGGCCAACATCCAGGCGGTGCGCCCCGGCATGGACATCGTGCGGCTTTCCGCGAAGACGGGGGCCGGGATGCCGGAATACATCGCGTTCCTGGAGTCGCGCTTGGCGGAGACGCGCGCGACCGTCTCGTGAACGACCTCCTCGCGGTCGTCCTCCTCGGGTTCTTTCTCGGGATGCGGCACGCCACCGATCCGGACCACGTCATCGCGGTGACCACGATCGTGGCCCGGCAGCGGAGCGCCAGAGGTGCGGCGCTGATCGGCGCCGTCTGGGGCGTCGGCCACACGCTCACCATTCTCCTGGTCGGCAGCGGCATCATCCTCTTCCGCTGGGCGATCCCCGACCGGATCGGTCTGTCGATGGAGTTTGCGGTGGGAGTGATGCTGGTGGTATTGGGCGTGGCCAATCTCCGCGACGTCTGGGGGCTAGTGCGGGGCCGACCCGGCGGATCGCCGGTGCGCGTGGCGGAACCGGGCTCGCTGCGGTCGAGTCACACGCATTCGCACGACAGCGAACATTCCCACGCCCACAGTCACGGCGACTACGTCCACAGCCATTCCCACAGCCACGCGCCGGAACGGCACCCGCATGCGCCGGATCAAACGCCCATCGGGTGGCTGGATCGCCATTTCGGGGGCGTGGAGTTGTATCAGCTTGTCCGTCCGCTGGTCGTGGGGATCGTGCACGGCCTCGCCGGTTCCGCTGCGGTCGCCCTGCTCGTCCTGGCCGCCATCGGGAATCCGAGGTGGTCGGTGCTGTACCTGCTGGTCTTCGGCCTCGGGACGATCGTCGGCATGATGGTCATCACCGCCGCCATCGCGCTGCCGTTCGCCTTGAGCGCGAGCCAGTCTCGTGTCGCCGGGAGACTCCGAGTGGCATCCGGCCTCGTCAGCGTGGCCTTCGGCTGCTTCATCATCTATCAGATGGGCGTCGTCCACGGTCTCTTCACCAGCCACCCGCAGTGGACCCCCTCTTGATCCGGGCCGCTCACTCCCCCGCGTCGAACTTGGCTTCGGAGTAACCCCGAGGAACTCCCGGCACGACGAACGCCGCGCGGAAGGCCTCCGGCGCGACGAAGGCGTAGATCCGGTCGGCGACTTTGACGGTTTGGTAGCTCTGGCTGACGAGATCGTTGCGGGGGGCTTGAGCCAGCGCCGCGGGCGCCCCGGTTTCACGCCGGACCGATCAGCCGGTCTCGGGACTCACGACTTGTGATCGTGGCGCCAATGCCAGTAGGCCCGTTTCTCGTCGTCGTTCCTCTGGAAGAAGTCGACGTGGGGGCGCCGGGTGTCGACTTCCCAACGATTGTAGAACACAATCTCGGTGCGGTCCCAGCGATGGTAGTCCCGGTATTCCGGATCGTAGTACCGGTGAGTGGCACAGCCGCTGATCACCGCCGGCAGAACCAGCGCCGCGGCAACCACCACCGCGCGCGAGACACCAGGGAATGTTCTCATGTTGCAAGGCTCCGTTCTATAACCTAGGTCAAAGCCTCAGGCCAAGTTGGCCCATTACGTCTCACGTAACATTGCAACCATCACGCCGCAGCAGCCGCCATCCGCGCGCCCTCGATTCAAACGCGCGTCCATCCGAGAGATCCGCCCTCGATCACTGGCGCGTCGCGGCCGCCTCGGTCCCGCGGCGCCGTCCCCTTTCGGGCGCATGTAGTGCGGTACCTTGAAGCATGATGTCCGGGAGCGAGCGGCGAAGCCTGGTGTCGGCCATGAACTGGATGGCCGGCCTCTCCCTGCTGTTGTTCTGGCTCCCCGGCGTGGGACCCTTCACCGCCGGGCTCGTGGGCGGCAACAAGGCCGGCTCGATCAAACGGGCCATCCTTGCCGCGCTCCTGCCGGCGCCGCTCAACGGGCTGTTGGCCGGCGTCGGGGTCGCTTACCTCACGAATTGGGCCGGGTGGGGCGTGCTGGCGGGACTCGGGGTTGTCGTCTGGAGCCTGATGGGCATCGGTCCGCTGCTGCTCGGCGCCGTCGCCGGCGGCGCGTTCGCCACGTTCTTCCCTCGCCGACCGCCTCCGCCCCCTCCCCTTCCGTAATCCAAGACCGGCCCGCACCTTCGCCGTGGCGTTCGGCGACGGCGAGCGATGCAACCCTCGCGGCAGCCGCCCGGCGCACCACGTCGATGCGGAGGAGCAGATGCCACTCTATCTGTGGAAGGTGTCGTACACCCCGGACGGGACGAAGGGACTGACCAAGGACGGGGGATCGAAGCGGCGCGATTTCGTGAAGGGCATGGTCGAGAAGCTCGGCGGAAAGCTGCACTCGTTCTACTACGCGCTCGGGGACGCCGACGTGGTCGGCATCGCGGAATTCCCCGATCAGGCGACCGCGATGGCCATGAGCATGGCGGTGAACGCGAGTGGGGCCGCCCGGCTCCAGAGCACGGTCCTTGTCACCCCGGAAGAGATGGACGCCGCTACCAAGAAACAGGTTGGGTATCGGCCTCCAGGGACTTGATGCCGCGGCGAGCGGCGAAAGTCCGCCCGTTCGTCGAAGCGAACGCCGACTACGAGCGATGGCTCGGCGCCAGACTGCGCCTGCGACGAGGTGACCTCGAGCGCAAGCACGCGGTGATGGCGGAGAGCTCGTTTCCGTTTCTCCGGGCCACCTTCTATCGCTGGGCGGAGCGGTGGCCGGCGATCTGTCCGGAGCTACTCGAGGCGCCGCGCGTTCTCGCGATCGGCGATCTCCACGTCGAGAACTTCGGCACGTGGCGGGATCTGGAGGGACGACTCGTCTGGGGAATCAACGACTACGACGAGGCGTGGCCGCTCCCCTACCCCAACGATCTCGTCCGCCTGATGACCAGCGCGTTGCTCGCGATCGAGCACCACGACCTCGAGCTGGCACCCGACGCAACCGCCGAAGCGATCTTGCGCGGCTATGCTGCCGCTCTCGAAAGCGGTCCGCAACCGTTCGTGTTGGCCGAGCACCATCACGCGCTTCATGAAATGGCCGTGAACCGCCTCAAGAATCCGAAGATGTTCTGGGACAAGCTCGACGCGATGCCCCGTCCCCGGCGCGGACCCCCCGGCAGCGTCCGCCGAACGCTCGCACGCGAGTTACCCGATCCGGATTTGGAAGTGCGATTCGTCCACCGGATCTCCGGCCTGGGAAGCTTGGGTCGCGAGCGGTGGGTGGCCATCGCCCAGTGGCACGGGGGCCAGGTGGCCCGGGAGGCAAAGGCGCTCGCGCCCTCCGCGTGCGCCTGGGCGGAAGCCAAGAGCGGGCGCGAGGCTCGTATCTACTATCGCACGGTGCTGGAGAAGGCCGTTCGCTACCCCGACCCGTTTCTCAGGGTGAAGCGCCGTTGGATCATCCGCCGACTCGCGCCGGACTGCTCCCGGGTCGAGCTGGCGGCGCTTCCTCGCACGCGGGATGAGCTGGCGCTCCTCCAGGCGATGGGGGCGGAAACCGCGAGCGTTCATCTTGGAAGTGCAAGCGCCAAGATCCTTCGGTCCGATCTCAAATCCCGGCCGACCGGCTGGCTCACGCACGCCGCAGCCAAAATGGGTGACGCAGTCCGAGCCGACTGGAAGGCCTGGCGCTCCCACTGGAAGAAGGCAAAGGGCTAGCGGCGTGCGCGGCTTCGCCTTCCGGGTCGGTGTACCATTCGGAGCCCGGGCGGTAGCGGCCTGCCCCGCCACCGCTGGCCCCGGCGTCAGCTCTTCGAAGTGAGCGCGCCGGCCAGCTTGCCGGACAGCAGTCCGAAGATCGCGCCGACAATCATTGAGACGACGACGAGAATGAGGGCGTTGGCCAGACTGGCCGACATCAGGTTCTCCTTCGTCATGTTCGCGGTCATGTTGCCGAGTAGGAACGCGAACACCGACGCATAGCCATAGACGCTGGCCGGGATGCTGGAGAACGCCTTGATGTGCGCCCCCAGGCAGAGGAC
>DATHMJ010000392.1:0-4150 GCA_035487215.1 Gemmatimonadales bacterium | reverse complement strand
GCGGGCCGGTGCGCCGCCGTCCATGCGGCGCGGCTCCATGGTCGGGCGTGACCCCGGCCGATCGTCTTCCGCTCGGCGGGCCTCGTAGGTCCGGGGCGCCGCGACACGGGTGCCCTCATAGCCATCCCGCTCGACGCGGGTGACATCCCCGCCGCGGTTCCGCTCGACCACCGTGGACCGGACGGCGCGAGGTTCCGACGCCTGCCCAACGTCACGGGAGCGTTCAGTCCCGCGCCGCGTGACTTCTCCGCGGCCACCGTTAGGAATCCGCGCCGCCCAGGACTCGGTGCGGTCAACCGCCCGGCGAGCCGTCGGTCCATTCGCGGTCTCGACCGGGCGAGAGGCAAGGTTACGCGCGCGGGTGGACTCGATGCGCGTCGGCGTCATGTCGGGCGCGCGCCGGCGCATGATCGCCGCGTCGGTGGTCGCGACCGTGCCTCGAACCGGCGTAGCGATGGACCCGCGCGCCGGAGCCACCTGGCTCCGATCGAAGAAGCTGCGATGGTAGGCCGACGCCAGCGTGGCGCCCGACCCGAACGTCGATTGGCGACCGCGCCACCATTCGAAGCCGCCTCGGCCAATTGGATCGTTCACCCGATTCCGCCAGGGGCTCCCGAAGTAGCCACCGTAGAACGGCCTCGTGGGGAAGAACGCCACCGGGAACGGCCGGAAGGGTCGCGGATAGTAGTAGTACGGGTTGTAGTAATACGGGTTGTAGAACGCCGGATAAAACGGCGAGTAGAAGTACGGCGAGTAGTAGAACGGCGAATAGAACGGCGAATAGAACGGATCGTAGAACCGATGCCGATGACCAAAGCTCAAGCCGATAAAGAGGCTCGTGCCGCCGTAGTACCCGTACCCGCCACCATAGCCGTACCCGCCATCGAAGGCGTAGTCGTACCCGTCGTCATAGAGAGCTGAATTGGGCTCGGCGTAAACCACCTGCTCGAACACGCCGTATCCCAGCACGTCGTAGTCGAAATCCCCGCCCGCGATGCTGCGGACGAAGTCGTTGAGGTCGTTTTCGGGCTTGTCGGAGAGGCGCACGTCATCGAGGGCTGCGAAGTCCCAGTGGTCGCCCGCGATGTAGCCGTCAAAACGGTACGGAGACCGCGATACGGTCGCGTACACGGTGCCCTGCCCCGTCCGATTGGTAACCGTAAACCCCTCGCGCCCACCCCGGCCGACAATCTGGTAGGTCTTGCCGCCGCGAACCTGGCTGTCGTCAGTCGGATCGAGCGGGAACAGAACCCGTAGGCGCCCATCGGGATCCACGTTGAGAACGAGGAGATAACCGTCCTCTCGGGTCTTGACCTGGACCTTGGCCTGATCCCCGCGCTGATAACGGCCGTCGTCGCTCAGCCAAATGCGGATGGCGGGATCGTCCTGGTGATTGGCTGCCGCCGGGGGACCACCCGGGGGGGCGCCGAGGACGAGAGCGGAAAGAAGCAACGAGGAGAACATGGACCCTCCAGACGAACTCTACCTCTTATGATGCGCAAACACCCTTGGGCGTCAAGGTGTTGAGTGCGATGCCTGTGCCACTTGGTAACGGCCAACCCCGACATTGACTTAGGACCTACTCAGGAAACGTCGGTCGCCCTGTTTCAGGTACAAGTGGGCGGTCCAAAGGGTTCCCCCGTCCGACTCAGGGTTTGCCGGTCTCCCGGCCGCCGTTCCAACGATGCCAATACATGCGCATTTCGCTGACCTTCCCGCGGTCGGTTTCGCAGAAGATGGCGCCCCGTGCCTCAACCCATTCTCCACTCCGGCGGCGGCGGTACGTGCACTTGAATTCGGTCGAGAACCAAGGCCCCGCGCTGTAGATCTCGCCGGAGGTGAAGCTGATTTCGGACTGATGGTAGGGGACGTCATTCCAGTAGGACCGGACCGCGTCGCTCCCGTTAAGCGGCGAGGAGAACGGGGTTTCCACGAACATCGCGTTCGGGGCGAAAACGGACATCAGCAGCTCGACGTCCCCCCGGGTCCAACCGGTGCCGAATGTGTCGATCAACTCCCGCCCAAGGGTGCGGGTAGCCTCGGAAGCGTCAGCGAGGGAGGGCATGTCTGGAAGATACTCGAACCGCGGCGGGCCAATGGAATGGCGCGTAACCGGGCACTTCCTATTATGCTATAGCTATTCCGGAAGTTACGCAGAAAGGACGTCATGGACGAGGAGAGGGACCGACCGCGGGTTGCCGTGATCGGGGCGGGCCATCGTGGGCGCGGTTGGACCGCGCTCGCCCTGAGCCGCGGATGGCGGGTGTCTCTCTACGATCCGGAATCCACCCTCTTACAGCGCGCGGCCCATGACGTCGGCGATCGGGTACGCCGCCTCACCGACGCCGGGCGCGCTGATCCCCTCGCCGCTGCCGGCGCGCTGGCCTCCCTCCACATCGGACGCAGTCTGCTCGACGCGGTCGGCACCGCCGACCTCATACTGGATGTGATGCCCCTCGATCTGGTCAGTCGCCAGCGGCTACTCGAGCAGATCGAACAGGTGGCGCGCCAGGCGGCGATCACCATCTGCTTCACCGGCAACATGCACGCGAGCCAGCTGAGCTCCCGCCTCCGCCGGGCGGATCGGCTGCTCGTGGCCTTTGCCCTCGACCCGGTGGAGATGTCGCCGCTGGTGGAACTGGTGCCCGGGCCGCGGACCGACCCAGCCTGCACGCTCACCGTCCAAGGGTGGCTCGCCCGGCTGGGCCGGGAAACGGTCGTGTTGCTGCGGGAGGTTCCGGGCAATGCCACGGGCAGGATCCTGGCCGCGGTCTGGCGGGAATGCATCGATCTGGTTCTCCAGGAGGTGGTGAACCTGGCCGATGTGGATCGGCTGGTCTCGCTTGGACCGGCGATCGAGTGGGCCGCCGCCGGACCGAACCTGTCGCAAGTCATGGCGGCGGGCGCGAACGGCATCAGCGTATACCTCAGCGAGCAACTGAAGAGACAGGAAGTCGTCTGGGGTCGCCTGGCCCGTTGGCAGAGCCTCTCGCATGAGGACCACCAACGTCTGATCCGTCTGATCGAGCGAGAGTACAATGAGGAGCCCGGAGCGCTCCGAGCCCAGCGGGACCGGTTCCTGGTTCGCTTGCTCCGCGCCATCGACCAGGGCGATCCGACCGGCACGTTGTTCGAGGACGAAGACGAGTCGAGCTACGAGCTGGAGCAGGGCATCGAGCCACCCGAGGCCGACCCCCGCCCCTCCTAGGCGGCCGGCGCCCCTCGGCTACCGGCTGATGCGGCGGAAGGGGTGCTCGAAGCTGAGGTAGAGAAACAGAGCGTCGGAGTTGGCGTCGTTCAGGCTCACGATGTAGCCGAGCCCCGTCACGATTTGCAGCCCGCCTGGCAGGTTGAACCCCCAGCGAAAACCGGGATTGAGAAACGCGGACGTGTGCCGGTCGGTCACGCTCGACGCTACGACGTCCTGCTCGCTCAGCCAGACTCCCTCGAGCATGAGATTGAAGAGCGGTCGCACGAGCCAGATGACGCTGGCGCCGGCGTTGATCGTCGTGGTGGTGGCCCGGGCGCCGGTCTCGTTTTCGGCCGATGGAAGGACGGTCGCCCCCAGGTTCCAGTGGGTCGAGAACTGTCGATTGATCTCGACCGAAACCGGCAAGCTCGCCTGCAAGCCCACCGCGCCCGAGCCACGACCACGCTCGGCGTTACCAGTGGGAAGGAGAAGGCTGAGCCGAGGGGCCACGTATACGGGCCCGTGCTCCAAACCCACCACCTGGAGGCGGTAGTTGACGAGTGCGTCGCCAAGGCCGGTGGTTTGAAACGCCGCGTGATGCTCGAGGGGGATGGTGTAGCTCAACTGGTGGCGCATACCGCCCAGCGGCCATTCCTGGGTGAACGTGTAGACCCAATCGTCGCCGCCGGACGACCGGGTGAAGTTGCTGATCTCCTGCACCACGCTCGGCGCCTGATTGTACGCTTCTTCGATGAGAAAGCTGTTGTCTTGGAGCGGCTGGGTGTCCTGCGCCGACAGTCGGCCGACGCCGGTCAGGCTACCGCAGATCGAGACCGCGCATAGGAGGTGGCGCAAGCTCGGCGGCTTACGCCAGCCATTCACGGAAAGTTCCGATCAACAGCCAGGCATTGAGTCCCATGATGGCGAACGCCGTGAGCCAGGCGACGCCCTTGAGGAGCG
>DATHMJ010000391.1:0-2008 GCA_035487215.1 Gemmatimonadales bacterium | reverse complement strand
ATCGTGATCGACGGCGGCACCGCCGCCACCGGGATGGGAGACCTGAGCGCGGGCGTCCAGTACTGGCTCAAGAGCGCCGACTACCACCCGCCCGGACTGGCGTATGTCGGCAAGGAGCGGCCCCGGGTGCTCATCCTGGGCTCGGGGGCCGGTCGGGAAGTCCTCGAGGCGCTCTACTACAAGGCCTCGTCGGTCACCGCGGTCGAGATCAACCCGATCATCAACGACATCGTCTCGCGCCGGATGCGCGCCTCGCTCGGTGGCCTCTTCGACGACCCGGCGGTGCACCTCGTCACCGCAGAAGGCCGCAGCTTCGTCCGGCGCTCGAACGACACGTACGACGCGATCGTATCGGTCCAGACCTTCAGCAACACGGCGCTCACCGCCGGCGCTCTGGGGATGGCCGAGAACTACATGTTCACGCGCGAGGCGATGGAGGACTACCTGAATCGCCTGAGCCCGGATGGCGTGCTCCTCATCACGCGCCCGCCGTCGCAGATCGCTCGTCTCTTCACCACGTTCCGCGAGGTGTTCGAGCGCTCCGGGCGAGGCAATCCTGCCCAGCACCTGCTCGCGTTCCGCAGCCCGGTGATGCCCTGGGGCTGGGGGAACCACATGGTGTTCATGGTCAAGAAGTCGCCGTGGACCCGCGCCGAGATCGGAACCCTCGTGGAGCGGCTCAGCACTGAGGGCCCCTCCGCCTCGCGGACCACCCCGGAGATCCTGTACTCGCCGTTCCACCCCACGGCGGCGGCCGCGTACTCGGAGCTGTATCATCAGATCCTCAGCGCGCCGGATCTCCCTGCCTTCTATGCGGCCCAGCCCCTCGACATCTCGCCCTCGACGGACGACCGGCCCTTCTTCAACCAGCAGGCTCGCTGGTCTCGGCTGGCCTTCCGCGGGCTCAACACGACGGGCACGACCGCCGGCACGGAGAGCATGCTGGTCCTGCTGCTCGTCCAGGCCACCGTGATCGCGGGGCTCCTCATCCTCTTCCCGCTGGTGCGCTTCGCCCGCCAGGGCCTCCGCACCGCGGGCTGCTGGTCGTATCTGGCCTATTTCGCCGGTCTCGGCCTCGGCTTCATCATGATCGAGATCACCCTGCTGCAGCGCTTCACGCTCTTCCTGGGTGAGCCGATCTACGCCTTCGCGGTGGTGCTGGGCAGCCTGCTCGTCTTCACCGGCGCGGGCGCCTATCTGGGCGAGCGCCTCAGTCGGCGGGCGGGCGGGGGAATCGGCGTGGCGCTGACCGCGGCGATCGCGGTCCTGGCGGTGACCGCCGTGGGCATGCTACACGTGTTCGACATGACCCTCGGCCTGGGCCTCCCCTGGCGGGTGATCATCTCGGCCGCCCTGGTGGCCCCCCTCGGGATCGCGCTCGGCATGCCGTTCCCGCTGGGCCTGGTCGCGGTCGGCGCCGGGGCGCCCACGCTGGTGCCGTGGGCCTGGGGCGTCAACGGGTTCTTCACGGTGATCGGGTCGGTGCTCGCGATGATCCTGGGGATGCTGTTCGGCTTCTCGACCGTGCTCGTGGTGGCGGGCGCGTGCTACGTGATGTGCTTCCTGGCGTTCCGGATGGGGGCCTGGCAGGTTGGCTGAGCTTCACGAGAACTTCATCCGCGAGGAGGACACCCCGCCGGGGTCGGACCGGGCCCTCGGCCTGGTGCTGGGCGGGGCGCTCGGCCTGATCGGGCTCCTGCCCCTGCTCCGGGGCCACGGAGCCCGCTGGTGGGCCCTGGGGTTGGCTGGCGCGTTCTTCCTGGCCTCCGCCACCCGTCCGGTCATCCTGGGGCCCCTCAACCGCCTGTGGCACCGCCTGGGGCTCCTGCTCCACTCGGTCGTCAGCCCGGTGGTCCTGGGTCTGCTGTTCTTCACCACGGTGACTCCGATCGGACTGCTCATGCGCGGCCTGGGCAGAGACCTCCTGCGCCTGCGGTTCGAGCCCGACGCGCCTACTTACTGGATCGAGCGGCGTCCGCCGGGCCCAGCACCCGATTCGATGCCCCGT
>DATHMJ010000390.1:0-9729 GCA_035487215.1 Gemmatimonadales bacterium | reverse complement strand
CCGCCGCAAGCGAGCCAGCCGATTGACGGGGCGGTACGAATTCGACGCGAATGCTCGGCGTGGCGAGCACCGGCGTCAGGTCGTGCGATAACCCCCGCGCGACCTCCAACAACTCATGCGGTTCGGCGCCCGCGCTGATTCGAAGCGCCTCCACGCTTCGCGCACGGAGTCGGCCCGGCAACGAAAGATCGGGCTCGGTTCCGCCCCGTTCGATTCCCGACTCGACGACGATTGCGTGGTGCTCGACCGCGGCCGCGGCAGCCGTGAGCGCCAAGTCCTGGGCGGCGTCGTTGCCGGGGTCGGCACGGAGGAGTGCGACGAGGTCGCCGAAGCGTTTGACGAACGTGCTATGGGGATCCAAAGCGAAGTGCTCGAAGTCAAAGTCGGATGCTAAAGTGCAGCGACCATACCAACGAGGTCCCACTGTAGCCGAGGTTCCAACTTACGCGATGACAATCAGTTCGATGCCTCATCGCCGTAGTATGACGCCAAACTACTGTGGCATTGACCCGGCGATCAGCGCAGCCAAATGAACGCTCTCCATTGCGCACCCGCATCCCCAGGCCTTTGTTTGTCGTCCATGGACGCCGCGACCCCGCTCGCCGCCAACTCCGAGCTCGCGGCCGCTCTCCTTCAGGCCGCGATCACCGTCGCCCTTGCCGGGTTGTGCGGCTTTCTGTTCCAGCGCTACCGCAAGCCCTACCTCGCCTGGTGGAGTGCAGCGTGGAGCCTGTACTTCCTCCGGCTCGTTGCGATCATCAGCTTTTTGGCGAGCCAGCACCGCGGTTGGCTCTATTGGCACCAGGTGGTCACCGGCTGGACCGCCCTCGCGTTGCTCGGCGCGGCTCTCGTGTTCTCACGGCGCTGGCGCTGGCGCTCGGGCTACTTGGCCCTCCTCGTCTTCCCGCCCCTCTGGTCCTACGTGGCCATTTATCGCATCGACGCCTTCGGCTGGGCTGCGGGTCCCGCCGTAGCGTTCCTCAGCCTCGCGACCCTATGGACCGGGTGGGTTTTTCTCGCGTACCGTCGGCGGGTGGCATCGAGCGGTGCCACGCTGCTCGGCGTGGCGTTCCTTCTGTGGGGACTGCACCACCTGGACTATCCCTTCCTTCGAGCCCGCGGGGCTTGGTCCCCCTGGGGCTACTACCTCGACATCCTGTTTGAGTTGGCCGTGGGCGCGGGCATCCTCCTACTGCTGCACGACGACCTCCGCCGGGGCCTGGCGGCCCTGTCCGCCCTGTCTGGCGACCTTCAGCGGCGGGGCCAAGAGCGGGACGTGCTGAACGGGTTGCTCGCGCGACAGCTGACGTTGCCGGCGGTGCGCGGTGCGGCCATATACCTCGAGGATGAACGGAGCGGGCGTTTCGTTGGTGGCGTAGGAGTCTGCGCGCCATGGACCGGGTCGGCGCCGGTGGGCTCCGGAGCGGAACTCCTGGCCCGGGCGGTGACCGCGCGTCGGCCGCAGGTCACCGCCGAGTGGACCGATCCACTCGCCGAGCGCGGCTCTCCGTACGCCTATGCCGCCGTGCTGCCGATCTTCCGCGGCGACGCCGCGACGGGCGCCCTCGTGATCGTCGGTGATGCGCGGGATCCCTTTGCCGCGTTGGACGAGGACTTCCTGGTTGCGCTGGGCCGGCAAGTGGGTGCCGCTCTCGAGAACGCCGACCTCTACGAGCGGCTCCAGGCCCGCACGATCGAGCTGACCCGACTGTCGGCCCGCATGGTGGAGCAACACGAGGCTGAACGCCGCCGCTTGTCCCGCGAGCTGCACGACGAGACGGCCCAGGTGTTCTCCGCGGTCAAGATGGAGCTCTCGGTGCTCCGCGACGCCGCTGAGCCGACCGTAGCGGTCCGGCTCGATCGCGCGCTCGAGCTGGTAGATGCGGGAATCCGAAGCATCCGGGCGGTCACGAACGATCTTCGTCCGTCGCTGCTCGACGATCTCGGGCTGCTGCCCGCGCTGCGCTCCTTGGCGGCGGAATTTGCCCAGCGCAGCGGCGTCGCCATCGATCTTCAGGCGCCCGCGGCGCTTCCGCCGCTGACGAAGGACGCGGAGCTGGCGCTGTTCCGCGCTTTGCAGGAGGCCCTCTCCAACGTATCACGGCATGCGGACGCGAAGCGGGTGGCGATCGGGATCGCGGTTGCGGGCGACGCGGTTACGCTCGAGGTGCGGGACGACGGGCGCGGACTTCCTCCCGGCACCGTCGCGGCGGACCTCGAGCGGAACGGCCACATGGGACTTGCGGGGATGAGAGAACGGATTGGAGCGTTGGGGGGCACGGTTCGTATCGAGGGTGGGGCCCGCGGACTGAGCCTCTCCGTCAAGGTACCGGTCGCTGCGAGTGTGCCTTCGTGACGGAGCCCGCGATTCGGGTGCTCGTTGCCGACGACCATACCGTCGTGCGCGAGGGCATTCGCCACGTCCTCGAGCGGGAGCCCGGCTTCGAGGTGGTCGCGGAGGCCGCGAACGGCGCGGAGGTTCTTGCCCTGGCCGAGCGTCACCGACCGGACGTGGCAGTGTTGGACATTTCCATGCCGGGCGAATCGGGCATTCAGGTCGCGGCTCGCCTTCGGCGGACGCTCCCCGAAACGAGGATCCTGATCCTCAGCATGTACGACAACGCCGAATACGTGGTCGAGAGCGTGCGCGCGGGAGCGCACGGGTACATCCTCAAGGATTCGGCGGCGACGGAGCTCCGGCGCGCGATCCGGGCCGTGCAGAATGGCGAAGCGTTCCTGAGCCCGCCCGTCGCCGGGCGGCTCACGGCCGCGGTCCGCGGGGAGCTGGAGCGGGAACAGCGCAGCAGCGACTTCGCTTCACTCACCGCCCGGGAGCGGGAAGTGCTCGACGGTATCGCCCGCGGGCGTACGAACAAGGAGATCGCGGGATCCTTGGGCATCAGCCACCGGACGGTCGAAACTCACCGGGAAAGCCTGATGCGGAAGCTCCGGATTCGGACGGTGGCGGGACTCACCCGTTTTGCGCTCGAAGCCGGGCTCGCGGCCGAGTGAGGCCGTTGGACAGGGCACTAAGGAACGGAACGCGACGTGGATCGATCGAACGGCAGGGTCAAAACCGGAATCGTGATGCTCAATCTGGGAGGGCCGGCCACCCTGCAGGCGGTCGAGCCGTTTCTCCTGGAGCTGTTTGCTGATCGGGAGATCATTCAGCTTCCGTTTCAGCGCTGGTTGGGACCATTCATCGCGCGGCGGCGTACGCCGGCGGTCCAGAAGCTCTACGCGGCAATCGGGGGCGGCTCACCCATTCTTCGGTTCACCGAGGCGCAGGGCCGGGGGATGGTGGAGCGGCTCGATCGCCTCTCGCCGGACACCGCGCCGCACGCGTTTTATGTGGCCTTCCGGTATGCTCCGCCCAGGAGCGAGGGCGCGCTGGAGGCGATGCGCGCGGACGGGGTGGAGCGGGCGGTAGCGTTCACGCAGTATCCCCATTTTTCCTGCGCGACGACCGGCTCCAGCCTGAACGAGCTGTGGCGCGCGGCGGATCGGCTCGGCCTGAAGGACGCGTTCCGTTGGAGCATCATCGATCGGTGGCCCGTACACGACGGATTCATCGAGGCGATGACGGCGACGGTCTGCGAAGGGCTGCTCGATTTCCCCGCCCCCGACCGCGACAAAGTCGTGCTGCTCTTCAGCGCGCACTCCTTGCCCATGAGCATCGTCAACCGGGGTGACCCATACCCGCAGGAAATCGGCGCGAGTGTCCACCGGGTGATGGAGCGGCTCGGGTTCACCCATCCATACGTGCTCGCCTACCAATCCAAGGTGGGACCGGTGAAGTGGCTGGGGCCCAGCACTCGAAACACGATCCAGCAGCTCGGCGAGCGGGGCCACAAGCACGTCCTGGTCGTGCCGATCGCTTTCACGAGCGATCACATCGAGACGCTGTCGGAGCTGGATCGCGAGAACGGGCACCTGGCCGCTCAGGTCGGCATCACGCACTACCGCCGCACGCCGGCCCTCAATGCTCGACCCGATTTCCTGGACGCGCTGGCGGACGTGGTGCACCGGCACCTTGCCTCCGGCCTGCCGTACAGCAGCCAATACCCGCTGCGTTGTCCCGGGTGCCCCAATCCGGCCTGCCGCGCCATCCTCAATCCAACGAGCAGCGGGCGATAGGACAAAAAAAGGCCCGGCTTGGCCGGACCCTCTGGCGTGTCGCGGAGATCGCTAGAGACTGCCCCTGAGTTTCTGGCTCGCGGGATAGAGAAGTCTCCGCACCAGCCGCTCCGCCATCTGGCGCACGACATCCTCCTGTCCATCGGACAGCGGGCCAAGCTCCGCCAGCGTGCGATCGGTTTCCTCCTGTGCCAACCGTTCGCCCAGCCGGTGCAGCTCCGCCAGGTGAGGGGCCGCCTCCCTTGCGCGCAGCATCTTCCCGAATTGGCTGAGCTCGGTTCGCACCAGCGCCTCGGCTTCCGCCAGGGCCGGTGCCGAGCCCACGGCCGCGGGACAATGCTGCAGACGGAGATCGTCCAGATCGAAGAGTTTCACGCCGCGGAGGTCGCGGGCGAGCGGATCCACGTTCCGGGGCACGGCCAGGTCGAGGATAACGATCGACCGTGAGCGGCGCGAGTCGAGCGCAGCGGCGAGCATGGAGCACGAGAGCACGGGCTCGATGGCCGCCGTCGCCGCGAAGACCACGTCCGCTTGCGCCAGCGCCGCCGGGAGCGCGTCCCAGGCGGCCGACGAGCCCGTCGCGCCCGCAACGAGCGCCTCACCCCGCTCGGGCGTCCGCGCAAGGACGACGAGGCTGGCGCGCGGCTCGGTTTGGAGAACCCGGAGGAGTCCTTCGGCCGCCTCGCCCGCTCCGAGCACGACCACATGCTTGTCGCTGAACGATCCGCCGGCACAACGCTTCGCGTGGGCGACGGACGCCGACGCCACCGAAGCGGGATGCTTGCCGAGCGCGGTCTCCCGACGAACCCGTCTTCCGCTGGCCAAGGCGGCTGTAAAGGCCGCGTCCAGTTGCCAGGTCGTCGTCCCGCCCTCGCGAGCCTGATCATGCGCGCGGCGAACTTGTCCAGCGATCTCGTGCTCGCCGAGTACTTGCGAATCGAGCCCGGCTGCGACGAGGAAGAGGTGGCTCAATGCTGGAAGGCCATCTCTACGGTAAACGGTGCGTGGATCCAGGGAGACGCCGCGCTCCTGCGCCAACGCGCGGAGTCCGGCCTCCTGATCGTGGTCGCCCCACCAAAAAAGCTCGAGACGATTGCAGGTGGACAACACGACGAGCGAGCGCCCTGCGTGCCGCTCGCGATCGAGCCACGCGGAGGTCTCGTCCGAGGAAAGGACCAGCCTCTCTCGAACGCCTACCCCAGCCGTATGATGGCTAACACCCGCGAGATGGAACGGGATGGAATTGGACACGCCTCAACGCTACGGCGCGATGCCCCAGAAGGGCAATCCCCGCAGCCACGGATTGGGGGGTCCGTAGAACTACGGAGGGGTGAGAGGACGACGCCTCTCACCCCGGAGGTCATGGCTTACGCCGCCTCGACCTGAATCTCCTTGGGCCGGGCCCGGCCCTCACCCCTTGCCGAACAACCGGCCGAACACGCCAGTCGTATCGGTCGCCGACGCAAAGGCGGCGCCCAGGTCGTCCATCGATCGGTAGCGATTCGCCGGATCGAGTTCCAGGGCCCGATCGATCGCCGCCTCGAGCTTCGCGGGCAGCTCCGGACGTAGCGAACGAAGCCGCACCGGGTCGCCCTTGAGCCGGGCGAGCATGAGATCCTGCGGGCTCTTGCCGGCGAACGGCAGCCGTCCGGTGAACAGCTCGAACGCGACGACGCCCAGCGCGAAGACGTCGCTCCGCCCGTCGAGCGGCTTTCCCCGGATCTGCTCCGGGCTCATGAACTCGGGCGTGCCGAGAACGATTCCCGTCTGCGTGAGCTTGACGACCTCCGGGTCCGCCCGCCGCTCCTTCGCGAGACCGAAATCCATCACGACGGCCCGGGGACCGGTGGTGTCGGGCACGAGCATGACGTTCTCGGGCTTGAGGTCGCGATGCACGATCTGCAGGTTGTGCGCGTGTTCGAGACCGCGACAAATCTGAAGCAGGATCGGAATTCCCTCGGCCACCGACATCGGTCCCTGCTTGATCTCGTGCTCGCTCAGCGGCTCGCCCGGGAGGTAGGGCATCACCAGGTAGATGAGACGCTCGGGCGTTTCGCCGATGCCGAGAATGGGGCAGACGTTGGGGTGATCCAACCGCATCGCGATCGAGGCCTCTCGCCGCAGTCGCTCGGCCGACCCCGGATCGCGGACCAGGCGGGGCGACAGGACCTTGAGCGCCAAGTCGCGGTCCGCTTGCGTGTCACGGGCGAGATAGACGTACGACATACCGCCCTCACCGAGTCGACGCTCGATGCGGTAACGGCCGCCGACCGTCTGCCCGGTGAGACTGGTATACACGGGATCCCCGGGATCGGTCTCCCGCTCGATAGCCCGAGCCCGTGCGGTGTTCGCGGTATCGCTGGGACCGGGAGCTACTTCGACGAGCGGGGTACCATCACGAGGGCAGAACCGGGCCGGCGCCGCGTAGTGGTTATGGCAGCGCGGGCAGCGGCGGTTACTCAATCGCTGAACCGGTTGCGACCGTCGACCTTGGCGCGGTAGAGGTGACTGTCTGCCAGCTTGAGGAGGGATTGCCCGTCCGTCACCCGGCTGTCGGGATAGGAGGCCATGCCGACGCTGATCGTGACGCGCACGGGCCGGCCCGATTCGCCGAAGTCGTGCGTGGCCACGCGACGCAGGATGCGCTCGGCAAAGTTGCGTGACTCGGCGACGGTGGTCTCCGGCAGCAGCACCACGAACTCTTCGCCGCCGTAGCGGGCCAGGACGTCCACGGAGCGTTGTTCCCGTTTGAGAAGATTGGAGAGCTGCTTCAAGACCTTATCGCCGACCAAGTGCCCGTAGGTGTCGTTGATCTGCTTGAAGTTGTCGATGTCGATCATCATCGCCGTGAGCCGCGTGGCGTAGCGCGCCGCCCGATCCATTTCTTGCTCGAGCTTTTGCATCAGCGCCCGACGGTTGTACACCGCGGTCAGCGGATCGGTCTCCGCCAGCTGGCGCATCTGCTCCTGGCCCAACACCGCATGCTCGAGATCGTACGCCTTCTCGAGGGCGGCCACCGCCGAGCGAATTACTTGATCCGCGAACAGCAGGTCGTGGTCGGTGAGCGGTCCGTCGTCGGGATTGGTGCGGAGGAAGAAGATGCCCACCGGATGGTCCCGGAGATTGAAGCGGACGCAGATCGCCGAGCGCGTGGGCACGGGGCGCCCCTCGGCCTGCCAGGCGTCGCGCACCTCGCTATAGAGTGGATCGGTGACGACGTCCCGCGCGAGCACCACGTCACCCGACGTCATGCAGTGCCGGATCTCGGGATAGCGACGGAGATCCACCGGCAGGTTGCGCAGGGTCGGGTTCTCGTACGCCGCGATCACCGTCGCCCCGTCGTCTTCGGGACCTGCCAGGATGATCGAGCAGCGGGAGATGTTGAGCGCCTGCGCCACGCGCCGGACCAGGATCTGATAGATCTCGTCCGGCTTGAGGGATGCCGTGACCTCGGTGATGATGTCCATCATCGCGGACCGGTTCCGGGCCTCGCGGCGGGCTTGATTGAGCTGGTTTCCGACCCGCAGCTGCGCCTTGACCCGCGCCAGCAGCTCTTTCATCCGGAACGGCTTCGGGATGAAGTCGTTCGCGCCGAGTCCGAGCGACCGCACGGTCGCTTCCTCCGGCGGCATCGACGAAATCATGAGGACCGGCAGGTCCTTGAACCGTTCATCGCGCTTGAGCCGGCCGAGCAGCTCGAGGCCATCGACCTTGGGCATCATGATATCGAGGAGCACCAGATCGAACGGCTCCGTCTCCAGCCGCTCGAGCAGGTGCTCTCCGCCGGGGAGCGTCGTGACGTCGTACCCGTTCTCCTTGAGGATCCACCAAAGGGTCCGCGAGAGCGCCGGGTCGTCGTCGGCGACGAGAATCTTCGGGGCTTGGCTCATGCGTTCGAAAGCACCAGACGCTGGAACAGAGCGGGATCCACGTTACCACCGGTCGCCACCGCCACCACAACACCATCGAGCGGAACTCGGCCGACCAGCAGCGCCGCCGTCGTCACCGCACCGGAGGGCTCGACCGTGAGCCGAGCCCGTTCATAAAGATGCCGCATGCCGTCCGCGATTTCCAAATCGCTGACCTGAACGGCCTCGCGGACGACCGGGCTGAGTATCTCCCAGGTAATACGTCCGATGGACCGAGGCAGCAGACCATCGGCGATGCTCTCGGTGCCGGCGAGCGATACCGGCGCTCCGGCCGCTAGCGCCGCGCCGAGCTTCGCCGCCCCCTCGGGCTCGGCTCCGATCACCCGGACGTTCGGCTTGAGCGCGGCCACGGCGGCGCTGATCCCGGCGAGGAGACCGCCGCCGCCGACGGGAACGACCAGCGTGGTCACGTCGGGCGCGTCCTCGAGAATCTCGAGCCCACACGTGGCCTGCCCCGTGATCACGTCGAGGTGATCGAACGGAGGCACCAGCGACAGGCCCTCGTCGTGCGCCATGGCCTCTGCCCGCTCCATCTGCTCCGGCGACCGGGTGCGACCGGCGAAGACCACCTCACCGCCCGCCGCCCGAACCGCATCGACCTTGACCCGCGCCGCGGACTCCGGCATCACCACGACCGCGCGGACGCCGAAGGCGCGGGCGCTCCACGCGAGCGCGAGCCCGTGATTGCCGCTGGACGAGGTGATGACCCCGCTTCGGCGTCGCTCGCCCAGTCGGGCGACGGCGGTGTAGGCGCCGCGGAGCTTGAAGGCGCCGATCGGCTGGAGCTGCTCGCACTTGAGCAGGAAGGAGCCGCCGGGAACGGGGATCGTCCGGAGCGGCGTCCGGACCGTGACCCCCCGCAATGTCTGTGCGGCCTCACGAATGTCGTCGAGGGTCGGGCCCGCCATGGGGAGCGGCTCAGCCCTCGGCGCTGGGTACCTCCTCTTCACCCGCGATCTCGTCGCTGCCGCTCTCGTCTTCCTTCGCGACCCGGGAGACGTCCACGACCGCGTCGCCCGCATCGAGGTTCATGACCCGGACGCCTTGGGTGTTGCGACCGATGACCCGGATGCCGTCCACCGGCACTCGGATGATGATGCCGTGCCGGGTGATCATCATCAGCTCGTCGTCCGGCTGCACTTCCTTGAGCGCCACG
Source organism: Gemmatimonadales bacterium (assembly GCA_035487215.1). GTDB lineage: Bacteria > Gemmatimonadota > Gemmatimonadetes > Gemmatimonadales > GWC2-71-9 > DASQPE01. Next base: position 507 of record DATHMJ010000390.1, on the reverse strand, counting down.
CACGGGCCGGTCTTGTCCGTCACCTTGAACGTGATGATCCCCTTGCCGCCGCGCTTCTGGACGCGATACTCGCTCAGCTCGCTGCGCTTGCCGAAGCCCTTCTCGCTCACGACGAGCAGCGTGGCGTCCCGTCGGATCACGACCATCCCGATGACCGCATCGTCCTTCACCAGCTCGATGCCCTTCACGCCGGTCGCGACCCGTCCCATGTCACGCACGTCGCCTTGATGGAAGCGGATGCTCATCCCCTCACGCGTCGCCAGCACGACGTCGCTGGTCGCGTCACAGATCTGCACGTCGATCAGGACGTCGCCGTCGTCGACGTTGATCGCGCGTATCCCAGCCGCCCGCACGTTCCCGTACTCCGACAGGGCGGTCTTCTTCACCGTACCCTGACGGGTGGCGAAAATGAGGAATTGCTCGGGAGAGAACTCGCGCACCCGTACCAGCGCGGCGATCTGCTCATCCGGCTTGACCGCGATGCAGTTCACGATCGGTTTGCCGCGC
>DATHMJ010000389.1:0-8847 GCA_035487215.1 Gemmatimonadales bacterium | reverse complement strand
CTGGTCGAGCTGCTGGCCTTCGCGCTGGGTTGGGTCGGGCCGAGGCACTCGCGGCTGCGAGCCCGGTCCCCGTCGCACGCCGCCTTGGCCGCCGGCCCGGAGCACCTGAAAGACCCAGAGCAGAAAGCCGGCAAAGACGATCCAGCCGCAGCCGACGTCGGCGTTCATGGATTGCCGGGCGTTGGAGTTCCGTCGCTTTGCCCGGCGATGGACTGCCGCATCGCGGTATCGGCCTGGATGTTCTTGTAGCGCTGAAAGTCCAGGACGCCGAGGTTGCCTTTGCGGAACGCCTCCGCGATCGCGAGCGGAATCTCCGCCTCGGCACCGATGACTTTGGCGCGCTGGTTCTGCGCTTCGGCTTTGTACTCCTGCTCCATGGCCACCGCGAGCGCTCGCCGCTCTTCGGCCTTCGCCTGCGCGATGCGCTTGTCCGCCTCGGCCTGGTCGGTCTGCAGCTCCGCCCCGATGTTCTTGCCGACGTCCACGTCGGCGATGTCGATCGAGAGGATTTCGAACGCGGTTCCGGCGTCGAGTCCCTTGGCCAGGACAGTCTTCGAGATGAGGTCGGGATTCTCGAGCACGGCCTTGTGCGACTGGGCGGAGCCGATGGTGCTCACGATGCCCTCCCCCACCCGCGCCAGAATCGTCTCTTCACCCGCGCCGCCGACCAGCCGGTTCACGTTGGCGCGCACGGTCACTCGGGCCATGGCAAGCAGCTGAATCCCATCCTTCGCCATCGCCGCCACCTTGGGGGTGGTGATCACCTTCGGGTTCACGCTCACCTGCACCGCCTCGAAGACGTCACGACCGGCCAGGTCAATCGCCGTCGCCTGCTTGAACGTGAGCGGGATCTGCGCCTTGTCGGCGGAGATGAGCGCGTTCACGACCCGCTGCACGTTGCCGCCCGAAAGGAAATGGATCTCCAATTCGTTGATGGAGACGTCGAGACCCGCCTTCCGGGCCGTGATGAGGGGATCCACGATCGCCGATGGGCTGACCTTCCGGAAGCGCATCCCGAAGAGCGTGAGGAACGAGACGTGCACGCCCGACGCCATCGCGCGGATCCAGAGTCCGATGGGCACGAACCGGAGAAACACCGCGATCACGACGATCGCGAAAAAGACCAGCGCGAAGATCAAGCCCGCGCCTACCGCCGAGTCGTTGGTCACGTCGTCGCCCCTTTTGGAAGATCTCGCGCCGCCCGGACCACATGGCGGTAGCCGTCGCTGCGGGTCACTTCGATCTCCGCCCCCTGCGAGACGTACTCCCCTTCCGTCACCACATCGAGACGCTCCTCACCGAATGCGGCGGTTCCCGACGGGCGGAGGTCCGTCACCGCACGGCCGCGGCGACCCACCAGCTCGGGACGCGCGGGCGCGGTAACGAACCCATCCGTCCGATGCCCGGCCCCCTTGAGCAGGAGGCCGGAAAACCGATTGCTGGTGGGGAGGTGACGGATCCAGGTGTACACGACCGCCGCGCAGATGACGGCGCTGGCGCCCACGACGGCCAGCGCCTGGGCCAGCTCGTTCGGTGAGGGCGACCGACCGGCCATCGCGAGAACCACGGCGGCCGTCAGGCAGACGGTACCGATCACCGCGCCCGCGCCGAAGCCGGGGAGGACGAGGATTTCGATCGACAGCGCCGCCAGGCCGATGATCAGCAGCAGCGCCACCGGCCAGCCGGCCAGCCCCTGGAGGTAGCTCGCGCCGAAGAAGAGCCCCAAGGAGATCAGGCTCACCAGTCCGCCCAAGCCGAACGCGCCCGCCTTCAGCTCGAACGCTACGCCCAGCACACCGAGCGAGAGCAGGAGCGGAGAGACCAGCGGGTGGGACAGGAACCGGACGAACGTATCAACCAAGGAGGGCTCGGGCGGCATCGCGCGACTCCGGCGTCAGCGATGCGCGGAATCTAGCCCGGCGGGGGCGGCGGTGGGAATTCAGGGGTCAGCGCTGGGGCGTTTGCCGTCGCTCCTGGCGTCGCTCCCGCATCTCTTGGCGAAGCGGCTGCCCCGGGCCCGCCTGCCCAGGGGTCGCCTGCCGCTGGCGGCGAATCTCCTGGACCCGGCGCACGAACCGCTCGCGCATCGCCATGAGCTGGGAGCGCTGCACGGGCGTGAGGTACCTCGCCATCTCGGCGTTCTCTTCCCGGAAGGTCTGGGCGTAGGCCGACCGGAGGTTCACCAGCGCATCGGTGAGCTTGGAGACGCTGTCCTGATTGGCGGCCACGCCGGGTCGCATCTGGTCCGACAGCGATGACCGGACCTGTCGCTCCTGCGCGGCCAGATCGCGGCGCCGGCCGCCGTACGTGCCGGACGTCGCGCGCAGTTTGGCGAGCTGCTCGTCGTTCAGCCCCACCTCTTCCTTCACCCGCTCGGCGAACCGGTCCTCGATCCGTTGCCGCAGCAGCTGCGCGCGCGCGGGATCGTCTTCAGGGCCCGTGTCCTGGGCCCGCGCGGGCGCGGCGGCCAGGAGGCCGAACAGCACCAGGCCCCACAGGCTGGATCGCATCACCCCTCCATTCCGTCCAGGACGTGCTGTAGCTCTTGTGCGTTCAGATCGTCCAGCTCTCCGGTGTCGACACCCTGACCCGCCGTGCCGAGCGGCGTGTCGATCGAATCGAGCACCGCCTGCAGCTCGGGCGCGCCCAGGCTGTCCAGCTCCGGCAGCGTCAGCTCGGCGGCCGTCGCAGGAGCGGTCGCGCGACTGTGCGGTGTGAGCGGCCAGACCGCGAGTATGAGCGCCGCGGCGGCGGCGAGTCCGCCGAACGCGAGCCCGATGCGGCGCTGCCGCATGCGGCCGCCGTCTACCCGAAGCCGGCCCAACACCCGCTCGGTGACGTGATGGCCGTCGATGCCGGCGGCGACGTCGAGTCCGAGACGGCTCGCCTCCGAGACCAGCGCCCACTCCTCCCCGCAGTCGGCGCATTCCTCGAGGTGGGCTCGCTCGGCGTCGGTCCAGGCCGCACGGCCCAGCGCCACGGCCGGCATCTTGTCGGACAGTTGCTCACACATGGTCATTTTACCAGCTCCTTCAGCCGCTTCACCGCATGATGGTAGTGTACCCGCGCCGCTCCCGGCGTCGTCCCCAGCGCCTTGGCGATGTCGTCGTATTCGCGACCCTCCTGCGATCGAAGCAAGAAGACCTCGCGCTGGAGCCGGGGCAGCCGAGTCAGTCCCTGCCGGATTCGCTCCGCGGCTTCGTTGGCAACCAGATCCGCCGCGGGGTCCGCGCGATCGGGCAGGTCCCGATCCTCGATCGAGATGACCTGCCGTCCTTTTCGCTTGCGATATTCGTCACGCAGGAGGTTGCCGGCGATGGTGAACAGCCAGCTCCGGAACGCGGCGTCGCCGCGCCATCCGTCTACTTTCCGAAACGCCCGAAAGAAGGTTTCCTGCACCAAATCCTCGACGTCACTGCGACCGGCACCCGACGAATAAAGGAAGCGCCCAACCGCGCCAAGATGCCGCCGCACCAACTCGGTGGCTGCCCGCTCGTCGCCCGCTCGATACGCCGCGACCAGCTCGGCGTCGGACGGCGCCTCGCCCCCGGGGGTTGGGCTCATTCGGGGGACAAGGACGGCAGCCCCAGGGGTCCGTTAAGCGAGGTGGAAACGACGTCTCCGCGCAGGTTTTGCCACTCCCATCTGACAAAGTACATCAAACGATCGTGCCAAGTCGTTGTTTCAGTGTGTGTTCTAGTCTTGGCCCTGACAAGCTCGACGCAGCGCCCAAAGCCCCGGCGTCGCCCCGATCCCAAGCCGCGGCTATCTTTGCGCCGCCATGCCCCGACCCAGCGTGATCGCCCATCGCGGCGCGTCCGGCTACGAGTACGAAAACTCCCTGGCCGCATTCCGGCGAGCGGTTACGCTGGATGCCGACGGCATCGAGTTGGACGTTCACGCGACCCGGGACGGACGGCTGGTGGTGCATCACGACCCGGTTTTCCCGGCCCTCGGCCCGATTCGGGAGAGCGATCTGGCGGCGCTGCGACGGGTGCCCCTGCCCAACGGGGAGCCGATCCCGCTCTTGTCAGAGGTTCTCGAGGTCGTAGGTAATCGCGATGTCTGGGTCGAGGTGAAGGCCCTCGACTCCGTCTGGGATTCCGCGCTCCTGGCCGTGCTCTCGGCCGGCCCGGCGCCGGACCGCTACGCGGTACACAGCTTCGACCATCGGCTGGTTCGGCGGCTGGGCACGCTGAACCCGGCACTTCGGCGCGGCATTCTCCTGTCCGCCTACTTGGTCGACCCGTTGAGCGCGATGCAGGCGGCCGGCGCATCGACCCTCTGGCAAGAGTGGCACCACATCGACGAGGATCTGGCTCGCACCGTTCACGCGGGCGGGCACGCGCTAGTGGCGTGGACCGTCGACGAGCTGGCGGACCTGCGTCGCCTTGCCCGCCTCGGTGTGGACGGCCTCTGTGGCAGCTACCCGGACCGCATTCGCGTCGCGATCGGACTCGGGAGCGCCCTGGCATCAGAGGCCTGACGACGAGTGGGGTGCGGAACCAGTTCCGCACCCCACTTGCCAACGCTACCTCTCCGAATCAGGATGCGGCTGCCGCGACCGGATAGATGGAGACCTTCTGGCGGTTCTTGTCCTTGAACTCGAACTTCACGACGCCATCCACCACGGCGAACAGCGAATCGTCGTTGGCGCGCCGCACGTTTTTCCCGGGATGGAACTTGGTGCCGCGCTGCCGCACGATGATGCTCCCCGCAGTGACGACTTCACCGCCATAGCGTTTCACGCCGAGGTACTGGGGGTTGCTGTTGCGGCCGTTGCGGCTCGAGCCGACGCCCTTCTTGTGAGCCATCCGTTCCTCACCCGAGCTTGAGGCCGGTGACCCGGACCTCGGTAAAGTGCTGCCGGTGTCCGGTTTTGCGCCGATAGTTTTTCCGGCGCTTGAACTTGAACACGTAGATCTTGGGCTCTTTGCCCTCGCCGACGACCTCGGCGGTGACCGTGGCGCCCTTGATGAGGGGTGTTCCCGCCCGCACGGTGTCGCCGTCGGAGGAGAGGAGCACCTCATCGAAGGTGAGCTTCGCCCCCGGCTTCGCGTCGATGCGAGGAAGGCGGAGGGTCTTGCCCTTTTCGGCGCGGAACTGCTTGCCCGCGGCCCGGAAGATGGCGTACATGGCTCTAGCCCACCCAAAGGTTCGTCAAGAGCGCGGAAGTCTAGTCGCCAGAAGCGCTTTGGGCAAGTCCGCCTGTCAGGCGACCGCGTAGTGCTCGGTCACGTCGCGACCGGCGGGGCGACTCATCAACCGGAACTCGTCGAGGCGCATCATGGGGTCGTCCCGCAGCTCGAGGTCGATCCCGGTGGTTTTCTGAAGCTGCTGCAGCAGCTTGGGTTCTTCTTCGAGCAGGTACAGCGCGACCTCGGGATGCAGCCGGACGGAGATCTGGGCTTCCCGTCGCTCGTGTCCGACGCGCTTGATCGCCCGCTCCAGGCGGCGCGCCACGACTTCGGGCGTGAACACCCGGCCGGATCCGGCGCAGGTGGGACACTCCGTCGTCATCGAATGCCAGAGCGAGGGACGCACTCGCTGCCGAGTCATCTCGACCAAGCCCAGCTCGGAGACGGCGAGGGCCTTGGTCCGCGCGCGGTCGCGTCCCAGATGCGTGCGCAGTTCCTGCAGCACTTTGTCGCGGTTCCCGCGTGACTCCATGTCGATGAAGTCGCAGACGATGATGCCGCCGATGTCGCGCAGGCGGATCTGGCGCGCGATCTCGCGCGCCGCCTCGATGTTGGTCCGGAGGATCGTCTTTTCGGGATCTTTCTTGCCGGTGTAGCGCCCGGTATTCACGTCGATCGAGACGAGCGCTTCCGTCGGCTGGATGACCAGCGATCCGCCGGTGGGCAGCTCGCACCGCGCCTTGAACAGGTCGCGGATCTCGGCCTCGATGTCGAACTTGTCGAAGAGGGGCGTGGCCTCGGAGTAGAGATGCACCCGACTCATCAGCTCGGGGTCCACCTGGCTGAGGTACTGCTCGATCTCGTTGTACAGCTCGCGGGAGTCGACCCAGAGCGCGTCGACCTTGGAGCTGAACACGTCGCGGATGAGGCCGCGCGTGAGACTGGTCTCGCGCTCCAGGAGTGCCGGCGCGCGCCGGACGAACGTCTTCTTCCGATTGATCCGGCGCCAGCGGGCCAGGAGGGCGTCGATCTCCCGGCGGAAGTGCTCCTCGGTCACGCCTTCGGCCACCGTGCGAACGATGACGCCGCCCGCGTCTTTCGGGAGCAGCTTCCCGACCATCTCCCGCAATTTCGCCCGCTGCTCCCTGCTCTCGATTTTCCGGCTCACGCCGACTTTCGAGGCATAGGGCATGTAGACGAGGAAGCGACCGGGGAGGGAGATCTGCGCGGTGACGCGACAGCCCTTGGTGCTGATCGGCTCTTTGGTGACCTGGACCGGGAGGGTCTGACCCTTCTTGAGAATCTCGGCGATGTTCGGCATCGCCCGGCGGGGACGGCGCTCGCTCTCTCCGTTGCCCTTCTCTTCGGCGGGCCTGTCTGCCGGGCGGTCGCCGCGGTCGCCGTTGCCTTTCTCGCTGCTTCCGCGACTGCGGCGCCGGCGTTCACGGCGCCACGAGCGGCGCTCTTCGGTCGGGGGCTCCGCTTCGGCGACCGTGGCGGCCGGGTCCCCGGCTTCGGCGTCGGCCTCGTCCTCGTCCTCGTCGCCCGGCTCTTCGTCTTCCTCCGGCTCGAGCAGATCGGACGCGTGGAGGAACGCGCTCTTTTCCTGTCCGATGTCCACGAAGGCGGCCTGGATCCCCGGCAGTACGGCTTCGACCCGGCCCAAGTAAATGTCACCGACTGTCCGTCGGTGGTCGGGACGATCGACCAGTAACTCGGCCAGCCGGTCGTCCTCCAGGATCGCCACGCGGGTTTCCCGCTGGCTTCCGTTGATCAGAATTTCGCGCTTCAAGCTGTGAGCTCCGGCCGCGGCGGGCGCCCTCCGCCATTCGCGGAGGGCGTACACGTCGCCACGACACGTCGTCGGTGAGGAGCGCGGACATCACGTCCGCAGACTGCGTGTAAAGATATGGAATGGTAGAAGTTAGGGCAATGGACGAACGTCTTATCCCGCGATCTCTCCCAGAATCTGGCGTCCGATCACGATGCGCTGGATTTCGCTCGTGCCCTCCCCGATTTCGCAGACCTTGGCATCGCGCATCATCCGCTCGACCGGGTACTCGGTGGTGTAGCCGTACCCCCCGAAGATCTGGACGGCCTTGGTGGTCGTGCGCATGGCCAGCTCGGAACAGTAGAGCTTGGCCATGGCCGCTTCGGTCTTGAACGGTCGACCGTTTTGCTTGAGCCACGCCGCGTGATAGAGGAGGTGGGTTCCGGCCTGGATTTCCGTGGCCATGTCGGCGAGCTGGAAGCTGACGCCTTGGAAGCTGCCGATCGGCTTGCCGAACTGCCGGCGGACGCCGGCGTACTTCAACGCCTCTTCGTACGCGCCTTCCGCGATGCCGAGCGACAGGGCCGCGATGCCGATGCGTCCGGCGTCGAGCGTCTTCAGGAAATTGATGAAGCCCTCGCCTGGCCGACCCAGGATGTTCTCCTTGGGCACCACGGCATCCTCGAAGATCAGCTCGCGCGTGTCGCTGGCCCGCCAGCCCATCTTGTCTTCCTTTTTACCCGCGCGCACCCCGCGCACCTTGGGCAGGTCGTCGCAGTGGCCGACGCCGAGCGCGCGGCAGCGATCGAGATCGACGGTGTCCTTGGTGACGATGAAGCTGGTGATGCCGCGGTTGCCGGTGCCCGGCTCGGTGCGCGCCGTGACCGAGAAGATCTCGCCGACGCCGGCGTGGGTGATCAGGGCTTTCGTCCCGTTCAGGACGTAGTGATCGCCCTTGGCGGTTGCGGTGCTGGCGGTGCCTCCGGCGTCGCTGCCGGCACCGGGCTCGGTGAGTCCGAAACCGCCGAGCACGCGGCCCCCGGCAAGGAGGGGCACATACTTCCGGCGCTGCTCGTCGTTGCCGAACTCGACGATCGGCGAGGTGCCCAGGTTGGTGTGGGCGCTGATGGTGAGCGCGTGACTCGCGTCCACCTTGGCCAGCTCGTGAATGGTGATGTAGTAGCAGAGCTGATCCATGCCGGCGCCGCCCAGGTCCTCGCTCCAGGGGACGCCCAGCAGACCCAGCTCACCCATCGTCTTCACGTTTTCCCAGGGAAACTCCGAGGTGCGATCGAGCTCCCGTGCGACCGGGGCGACGTGGGTGCGGGCGAACTCTCGCACCATATCGCGGACCTGATAGTGGTGCTCGGTGAGATAGAGAGAAAGGTCCATAGGCGGGAAAGGCCCGGGTTCGGGTGGCCCAAATATACACCGCGCTGGTAGAGGCAACGACCCCGCTCAAGTATCCGGGCCGGTGCCCAACGCACGGAGCAACGTGCCTCCCAAGTGCTCCGCGAGCGCCGGTCCGACCCCGGGCACTCGCGCGAGCGCCGGTCCGTCGGCGGGTGGGTGCAGCGCCAGGCGGACGAGCGTGTCCGGCTCGAACAGCGCACCGCCCCACGCGCCCTTCCGACCGCCCACCGACGAGCTCAGCCGCGCCAGCCGTTCCGCCACCACGCGGGGCAGCCTTGGCTCGCGCGGCTCCGGACCACAGCGGTCGCACCCCGCACAGCGGTCGAGCCGCTCGCCGAAATACTCCAGTAGCCGGCTCCGCCGACATCGGTCGTCGCGCAAGTACGCGTTCATGACGGCCAGGCGCGTCTCCGCGTGCCGACGACGACGCGCCACGATCTGCCAATCCGGCGAGCCGCGATCGGGACGAAGCTCCGCCCGCAGCCGCTCCACCGACGCCGCGACGCCGCTCGGCAGCCGTCGCAA
>DATHMJ010000388.1:0-12225 GCA_035487215.1 Gemmatimonadales bacterium | reverse complement strand
GCGGGTCTATCTTCCCGCCGACGAGCTTGCCCGGTTCGGCCTCGATCGGGGGGCACTCGAGCGGCGCCGAGTGACGCCCGAATTCCGTCGGTTGATGACGTTTCAGGTGGCGCGTGCCCGACGCTTTTTCCACGAGGGGTCACGCGTAGTACGGCTGTTCCCGAACGACGGCTCGCGGCTCACCGTCCGCTTGCTCCAGCAAACCTATGCCGGGATTCTGGACGCGATCGAGGCGCTGGACTACGACGTTTTCCATACCCGCGCCTACGTGTCCACCCGGCGCAAACTCCTGATCTTGGGGCGAGCTTGGTGGACCGATCGCCCGCGCCAGCGTCCGCGCCTCCGGGCAGGCGCCTCGCTTTCGGAGCGATCCGCCTGACCCCGCCTCCGCCCGAGAGTCAACCCTGCCGCCCGCCCCGACCGCTCGCCGTCCGGGCGCTCCACCGGTACTTCCGCTCTCAGATGGCCAAGCACTTCGCCACCACTCGACTCGGGTCGGTGAGCGATCCCGGGCGATGGGACCGATCCATCCCCACGCTGCTCCTCGCCAATCATACCAATTGGTGGGACGGGCCACTCGCCCTGGTCGTCGCGCACGAGCTGGGCCTCGTGGCGCACGTTCTCATGGAGGCGGTCAACCTCGAACGCTACCCCGCCTTCCGGCTGGCGGGCGCCCTGCCCATCCGGCGGGACTCTCCTCGCGCGGCGGTCAGCGATCTCATGGCCGTGCGGGCGTGCCTTCGCCCGGCGACCGGGGTCTGGATTTTCCCCCAAGGTGCCAGGCGCCCGCAGGGCGAGCGACCCACGCGCTTCGAGCGCGGACCGGCCGCTCTGGCCCTGGCGTACCGCAAGCCGATTCGCGTCTGTCCCGTGGCCCTTCGCTACATCTACCTGAGTGAGCAACTCCCCGAAGCGTTCGTGTGGCTGGGCCCGCCTCGCGTGGTAGAACCGGGCGAGTTCGCTTCGCGGCGAGAGCTGGCGCCGGTGCTGGAGCAAGACCTGCTGGCGACCATCGACGTGCTCGACGGTCTGCTTCGGACGGAGAGCGTAGCAGCGTTCCGCACGATCGTCGCCGGCCGCCTGTCGATCAACAAGCGAATGGACCGTTTCCGCCACGCGGTGGGATTGTTGCGCGGTCCGTTCGAGGCCCGCAATGGTTGACCCGGGCTGGCTCCGGGTGGCCCACGTGGTGGGCGCAGTCCTGCTCGTGGGCAACGTTACCGTGACGGGGCTTTGGGCCGCCTACCTCTATCAGGCGCGCCGAGAGGTCCCGTTCCGGATCGTTGCCCGGGCGATTCTGTGGACCGATCTGGTTTTCACGGTAGGTGGCGGGACGCTGCTCGTGGTCTCGGGCGCGTTGTTGGTGCGAGCAGGGGGCTACGCTATCAGTGACACGCCCTGGCTCGTGCAGGGGATCGCCGCGCTGGCGGCGAGCGCGGTGCTCTGGGTGACCGTGCTCCTGCCGGATCAGTGGCGACTCGAGCGGATCGCGCCCGCCGACGACGCGACCCTCAAACGGGTGTTCCTCCGGTGGAGTATCGTCGGCTGGACGGCCACCGCTCTCCTGTTCTACGGGCTTTGGGCGATGGTCTCCAAGCGCTGATTCAGGCCACCCGTGGCGTGGCGCTGTCCGACGACGACGGCTCGCCATCATCGTCGGAATCCGCGTTCCAGATGTCGGCCGTAATCCGCCAGACGCCATCGGCATCCCGCCGGAGAGCGATCACGAACTTCCCCGTCTCCGCTTCGTCGTCGCCTTCGGCCGGCACATAGTACCGTCCCACGACATAGCCGGATCCCGGGGCTACCTCGATGCGCAAGGTGTCCATGGCGAATCCCGACTCCATGCCCCGGCTCCAGTAGGTCCGGATGTCATCCCGGCCGCGGACCAGCGCATGTCCCGGTGGCAGGAGGACGGCGTCGCTGGCGTATAGGCCCGAGATAGCCGCGGCGTCGTTCCGGCGGTAGGCGTCGAGGTAGGCGGAGATGACCTGTGTAACCGCATGTCGCCCCGTCTGATCGGCCGACCCTACGTGGGGCTGGCAGGCGAGGAGGAGGGTGGTCAGGCCCCCCAGGGTTGCCGATACGGTCACAAAGGCGAGACGAGCGCCGAAAGGGCGCCGGGGCGCGGGGTTAGGGAGGCGGCACATGCGGTTTGGCGTAGAACCTGGTATCTTATTTGCCTGTTAGGTAATCGGGCCCACCAAGGGGTGGGCGCCAGTCAAACTCTAAACTGTGTGATTTGTGAGACCCAGAGCTCGAAACCGTTCCTCCAGAAGTCCCTCCAATGCACTTCGCCGTTCCCCCGGCCGTTCCATGCAGTCCCATCGTGAGTGGTTGCTAGGCCAGCATGGCTCCGTCTGCGCGTATTGCGGGACGACGACCTCGCTGGAAGCGATCACGCTCGACCATGTACGGCCGCGTCGGGGCCAGACCGCGTACGACCGGCCGGACAATCTGGTCCTGGCCTGCTCGACCTGCAACGCGGCAAAGGCCGACACCCCGCTGGTCGCGTTTCTGATGATGAAGCGCTCCCGGGGTGTGTACCTTCTGCACTACGGCGACCACCTCTCGGACCCGCTCAAAGAGCTGGCCCGAAAGGCCTCGGAGCGACCGCTCCTCGACAAGGAAGTGCCGGCAGCTCGCCTGGCCGTCGGGCAGTAAGCCAAACCCGACACCGCGCATCCGGGCCCGCAAGGGCCCGGTTTTGTTTCCCTACGCCGGCAGCTGCACCGTCGCCTTGCGCTCCAGCTTTCCCCACCCGACCAGATGGCCCCGCGCGGCCATCACAAATGCCCGCACGACCACCCAATACATGACTTGCCGATAGGCGAACCGCTGCAGAAAGATGAGCCACGTCAGCGAGCGGTCTTCCTCCGGCTCCAGCAGAAACGCGGCCACAGCTGCGAGCCAGTCCACCAGCAGGAACAGTGCGTAGAAGGTGAGCACGTGCTCCAGGTTCGTGAGCGCGTAAGTGGCGCCGTGCTCCGCCTTCACCAGCCAGACCGATATCAGGCTCCACACGAACAAGAGATCGGCCAGCGGCGATATGGCCGGAAGGAGCAGCTGGAACACCCAGACGTTCGGCATGGCCACGAGACCGAGCGATCCGTAGCGGGGACGGAAGAGCACGTCGCGGTGCTTCCATGCGCACTGGAGGGTGCCGAACGACCAGCGGAACCGTTGGCGGGCCAGCGTGGGCAGCGTATCGGGTGCCTCGGTCCAACCGACGGCGCGGTCCGCGTATGCGATCCGGTAACCCGCCCGCCGGATGGTGAGCGTGAGGTCCTGGTCCTCCGCCAGCGAGTCGTCGCTGAAGCCGCCGACCTCGTCCACCAACGACTTCCGCCAGGCGCCGACCGCGCCGGGAACGACGGTGATCCCGTCGAGCAACGAGAACGCCCTCCGGTCGAGGTTCTGGCTGGTGACGTACTCCACTGCCTGCCACCGGGTCACGAGATTGACCCGATTGCCGACCTTCGCGTTCCCGGCGACGGCTCCCACCCGTTGATCGCGGAGCGGCTCGACCAGCTCGCGGAGCGTCGAGGGCTCGAACACCGTGTCCGCGTCGAGACAGACGACGATCTCTCCCTGGGCGCGGGCGATCCCGAAATTGAGGGCGCTCGCCTTGCCCCCGTTCGGCTTGCGGAAGATCCGCACGCGCGCATCGTTCCCGAACGTCTCCATTGCCACATCGTACGTCCGATCGGGCGAGCCGTCGTCGACCACGACGATCTCCAGCCGACCCGCGTAGTCCTGCGCCAGCAGGCTCCGGATCGTTGCCGCGATCACCTTCTCTTCGTTGTACGCGGGTACGATGATGCTCGCTGAGGGCGTGAACGGCTCCGCGGGCGCCGGGCGCTCGAGGATGCGCTGCACGGTGGCCAGCGCGAGGATCCACACCAGCCGCCCGATCCCGAGTCCGACCGCCCCGAGAAACACCCAGTACAGCGTCAGCTCCGCGCCGCCGAGGAGGCCGAACAGCGTCAGCTCCGCCAGGCGCGTCATGGCGCTGGTTGCCGGCAGCGCCGGCATCGCCGCGTCAGGCGCGATTCCGGCGAGACTCGAGAGCAGCACCAGGGTGTCGCCGCGCGCGCGGAGCGAGTCGATCATTGGACCGAGGGCGGCCACCGTGCCGGTCCGGTCGCCACCGCCGTCGTGAAGCAGCACGACGTTGCCTCGCGGCCTCTCGTCGAGGACGTTGCGCAGGATGGCCTCGGCCCCGGGCTCGGTCCAATCCTGCGAGTCGACGTGCAATCCCGCCGTCACATATCCGAGGTCGGTCGCGAGCCCCACCGGGACCAGCTCGTCCGCCGTCGTCGGCTCGGCGTCTCCGAAGTAGGGAGGGCGGAAGAAGAGCGAGCGCCGGTTGAGGACGGCCTCGAGCAGCCTTTCGGTGGCGTCCAGCTCGAGCCGGGTCACGAACGCGGGCGTGAGGGCGAGGTTCGGATGGGTGAAGGTGTGGTTCCCGACCTCGTGACCCTCGGACACGATCCGGCGCAACAGCGGGATGTGCCGCTCGGCGTTGACGCCGATGACGAAGAACGTCGCCAATGCCCCTCGACTTCGGAGGGTGTCGAGGATCATCGGCGTCCACGTGCCATCGGGGCCGTCGTCGAACGTGAGCGCCACCTTGTGCGGCGACGCGCCGTAGCGGCGGACGACCCAGGGCGACGGAAGCCGACTGAAATGCTCGTCGGCCACGAGTCCCGTGGCCGAATCGATCCGCACCTCGCGTAGCCCCTGGGCCGGGCGCGCGGCAATCCGCAGCAGCTCCCCGGTGCCCTGCATCTGGACGTCGTACCCCGCCGGGATGTTCCGGATCGCGGTCGAGGGATCGGAGCCGGCATGGTGGCCGAGGGCGCCCCACACGGCCGGATCCTCGGAGCCGAGTCGCCAGACGGCTTGGCCCGCGACGCGGAGTGCCGCGCCGGCCCGCCGCTGGTTGTAGGCCGTCGCGGCATCGAGGAACCACACGACGTGATCGGTCGAGTCCGGATCGGTCCAGGCCAGGTAGGGGTTGAGCGACACGGAATCGAAGTGGACGACGGCATTGTGTTCCAGCGCGGCCGTCATGACGTCCTGGAACGTCATCTCCGTGCCGGACGCGTCGGGCTCCGCATCGTTCCAGTCGTACCCGTACGCCCCCACCGCGAGAATCGCCTTGCCGGGCGGCACGTGCGCCAGCGCCTGTCGCGCCGCTTTCACGTACCAGCCTTGGCTCGCCACTGGCCCGACGTCGCCTTTTCCGTAGTGCTCGTCGTACGCCATGAGAAATACCAGATCGTTCGCCGCCGCATAGCGCTCGAGCCAGGTACCCGGCAGATCGACCGGCAACGCCTCCGTGGTCAGACGATCGATTCGGTCGAGAGCCATGTTCAGTCGCCGAACGAAATCCACAACGGACCCATGGAGATCGTCGGGGACATTCTCGAAGTCCACCGTCACTCCCGCCAGCCCATACCGTGTGACCGCGTCGGTGAGCTGATCCAGCACCCGGCGCCGCGCCGCCGCGGATCCCAGCAGCTTGCGCAGGCGTCGGGCGTCGAAGCCGGAGCGGGTGGAGTCGTAGTTACTGACCATCGCGAACACGAGGGGACGGTGCCCCTCGGGCTGGCGCTCCGCCGTGTACAACACTCGGCGGTCGATCGCGAGCCGAAGCGAGTCGCCGGACGGGACGACGAACGCCCACTCGCAGACGACCCAATCCAGGTCTTGCGCGTGGGCGGCGAACGAGGCGAACGAGTTGTCGTCCCAGTTGACGTAGAAGCCGGCGGTGATCGGCGCACCGGCGGGCGCCAGATCCGCCTTGGAGCGCGCTCGTGCGACCCGGCGCTGGGGCCCTACGGGGAGGAGTTCCGGGTGCACCCCCGCCGGGGCCTGGCGACCCGCGCCAAGCGCGAGCAGCAGGCGCCGCCGGGCGGCGAGGCGCTCGCGGGCTTGGCGCGAGGTGGCGGCTGCGTGGGGAGCGGCTGACGTAAGTGCGGTGACGTCGCCGGACCAGATGGGAAGCAGGGGCGGGACCAGTACGCCGACCACGACGACCAAGGCCAGCAGTGTCGTCGCGACGCCGACGACCAACGCGATTCGCTGGATCCGGCGCCATCGCGTCCCGGTCGGATCCAGGAAGACGGCGCCGCTCGAGCGGGGCAAGCGCTACTCCTTACCCTCGTGTTGCCCCAGTGCCTCGGCGACGATCCTCGCCTGCTCCGCGGCGTGCGCGGCTGGGTAGCCCTCGGCTGGACTCGCCCGCTCCGGGCGACCGGCGTAGTGCAGCACGGCCGTTGGTGGAAGCAGCTCGCGGAGCTTGGGCTCGAGATACGACCAGGCGCCCATGTTGCGCGGCTCTTCCTGAACCCACACCAGCTCCCGCAGTGCCGGATAACGCGCCAGGACCGAGCGGCTCTCCTGCCACGGGAAGGAGTAGAGTTGTTCGATGCGCACGATGGCGGGACGTTGCTCGCCCATCTTTTCCGCTTCGGCCAGAAGCTCGTAGTAGAGCTTGCCGGTGCAGAGGACCATCCGGGTGACCGCGGGCGCACGCTCGTCCGTGGCCCACGGATCGTCGAGCAGCGGGTGCCACGATCCGGTCGCCAGCTCGTCGAGTCGTGACGCCGCCTGCGGGTGCCGGAGCAGGCTCTTGGGCGTCATGACGACCAGCGGCCGCTGGCGCGAGCGCCGCGCCTGGCGCCGCAACAGATGGAAGTACTGGGCCGGGGTGGTGGGGTTCGCGACTCGGATGTTCCCTTCGGCCGCGAGCTGCAAGAAGCGCTCGAGGCGAGCGCTGGAGTGCTCGGGGCCCTGGCCTTCGTAGCCGTGCGGGAGCAGCAGGGTGAGCCGGGTGGTGAGACCCCACTTCGACAACCCCGCGGAGAGGAACTGATCCACGACGACTTGGGCGCCGTTGATGAAGTCGCCGAACTGGGCCTCCCAGAGCACCAGGGCTTCGGACGCGGCGGCGCTATATCCGTACTCGAAGCCGACCGTGGCCAGCTCCGAGAGGGGGCTGTTGTGGATCTCGAGGGGGGCCACCGCGCTCCGCAGCCGCTGGATCGGCGCGAACCGCTCCCCGGTCTTGGCATCGTGCAGCACCAAGTGCCGTTGGCTGAACGTCCCCCGCTCGGTGTCTTGTCCCGTGAGCCGAACCGGCACGCCCTCGACCAAAAGGGACGCCAGCGCCAGCGCCTCGGCGTGTGCCCAATCGATGCCGCCCTCCGGACCCATCACGCCCCGCCGCCGCTCCAGTTGTTTCCGGAGCTTGGGGTTGCTGGTGAAGCCGGCGGGCCACGTCAGCAGCTGCTCGTTCAGCACCGTGAGCGTTTCCGCCGGAACCGCCGTGACCACCTCCTGCCCGGCGACTGGCTGCTTCTTGGGCTCGGGCATCGCGGTCTTTCCCAGACTCGCGCGGAACTGCTGCTGCGCCTGCACCAGACGCTCGTAGACCGCCTCCGACTGCCGCTCCGCCTCGTCCCGCTGGAGCACGCCTTCGCTCGCGAGCTGATCGGCGTAGAGGGCCCGCACGGGCGGAAGCTGCTTGATCCGCTCGTACATGGCCGGCTGCGTGTAGGTCGGCTCGTCGGCCTCGTTGTGCCCGTGCCGGCGGTAGCCCACGAGGTCGATGAGCACGTCGCGCTTGAAGTGCTCGCGATAGGCCATCGCCAGGCGTACGGCGGAGAGACAGGCTTCGGGGTCGTCGGAGTTGACGTGGATGATGGGCACGTCGAACCCCTTCGCGAGATCGCTGGCGTAGCGGGTGGAGCGCGCGTCTTCCATGTCGGTGGTGAAGCCAACCTGGTTGTTCGTGATGATGTGCAGCGTGCCGCCGACGCCATAGCCCGGCAACGCGCTCAGGTTGAGCGTTTCCGCCACGACGCCCTGTCCGGCGAACGCGGCGTCGCCGTGAATGAGCACCGGCAATGCCACGGCCGGATCGTGGTGCGCCGTACGTCCCTTGCGCAGGGTCTGGGTTGCCCGGGCCCGGCCGTCGACGACCGGTGAGACGAACTCGAGGTGGCTCGGGTTGGGCGACAGCGTGACCGCGATCGACTTCCCGTTGGGGAGCGACACCGCGCCTTCGGCGCCGTGATGGTACTTGACGTCGCCGGTGCCGCCCTCGGGCGTGAACTGATTGCCCTCGACGAACCGGCCACCCTCGAACTCCGCGAAAATCGTTTCGTACGGGCGGCCGATGATGTGGGCCAGCACGTTGAGCCGACCGCGGTGGGCCATCCCGATCACCACCTCGCGACCGCGGTGGGCCGCCGCCAGCTCCAGCGTGAGATCGAGCATCGGGACCAGCATGTCCACGCCCTCGATCGAGAAGCGCTTGTGGCCGAGGTAGGCCTTGTGCAGGAAGCGCTCCAGCACCTCGACCTTGGTGAGGCGGGTCAGCAGGCGCTTCTTCTCTTCGACCGACAGCGCCGTGCGGAACTCCCCCGACTCGATCTTCTCTCGCAGCCAGACGCGCTCCTCGTGGCTCGCGATGTGCTCGATCTGATAGCCCAGCGTTCCGCAGTAGGTCTGCTGGAGCGAGAGATACGACTCGGCCAGCGTCCGCCCCGGCACGTAGACCCGCAGCACCTTGGAGGGAATGGCGGCCATGACCTCCGGCGTGAGGCCGAGCGGCCCCGGATCGAGCGCGGGATCGCCCACCGGCTCGGTGCCGAGCGGGTCGACTCTGGCGGCCAAGTGCCCGTGTGTGCGGAAGGCTTTGACCAGCGCCATCGCGGCGGCCACGTGGTACAGCATCTCGGGCGCCACGGCTTCCGGTGCTTTGGGGCGCTGCGTCGCCGCCGGCGCCAGCCGGTAGCTGATGGCCGAGAGCTGAAGGCTCTCCGCAACGGCGTCGAAAAAGTGATCCTCGCCCTGGAGCAGATGATCCAGCGTCGCGAGGAAGCCGCCCGACTCGGCACCCTGGATAATCCGGTGATCGTAGGTGCTCGTGACGGTCATGACCTTGCTCACGCCGAGATCGCTCAGCTTCTCCTCCGGCACGGCGTTGAACTCGACCGGGTAGCCGATCGCGCCAACGGCGATGATGCTGCCCTGGCCGGCCATGAGCCTGGGGACGGACGCCACGGTGCCAAGGCCGCCCGGATTGGTCAGTTGGATCGTGGACCCGGTGAAATCGTCCGGCATGAGCCGGTTGGTCCGAGCTTTGTCGACGAGCCCTTCGTAGGCCACGAGGAACGCGGCGAAGTCCATCGTGTCGGCCCGCTTGATCGCCGGCACGACCAGGCCGCGGCTGCCGTCCTTCCGCTGGACGTCGACCGCGAGCCCCAGCCCGATTCCCTCGGGCTGGACCCGATAGGGCACGCTCTCATGGATCAGCAGCGTGTGCGTCATCACGGGATGGCGCTTGGCCGCTTGAACCAGAGCGAACGCGATGAGATGGGTGAAGGAGAGCTTGTCGGGCCGGCCCGCGGCCTGAAGCCGGGCGTTCAGCTCCCGCCGGCTGGCCTCGAGCGTCGCGACCGGCAGCACCCGAAACGTGGTGGCGGTCGGAACGGTGAGGCTCTCGCTCATGTTGGCGACGAGCTTCGCGGCCGGACCCTTGATCGGGGAGGCGCCAACGGGCAGACCGCCGCTTGGCCGTGGAGCGGCCGGCGCATCGGGAGGCGCCGAGTCGCGCGGGGCCGCAGCGTCCCGCTCGCTGGGCCCGGCCGCGCGCTCTCCCGGGGCCGGAACGGTGACCGGTGACGGTGCCGCGTGCGCGACCTGTCCGTCGCCATTGGGCGCGACCCCGATCACTCCACTCTCGAACAACCGACGCCAATCAGCCCCAACCGCCCCCGGATCGCGCAGGAACTCCTCGTACATCGCCTGGGCGAACCCGGCGTTGGCAGTTTCAAAGACGTTAATGTCCACAGCACACTCCACCGGCAGGAGACGCGGAGCGGCGGTTCCGCGCGCTCGCAATGCGTGCTCTCCGAGCCCGGGAAAGATAACGGCCACCCCGAGCCGGGGTCACCTCACGGGGTCCCGCCTTCCGTTGCGCCGGGACTCGGGTGAGCGGGTGCCGTCCGAGCCACAAACCGACGATAGTCCGCCGCCTCGCGCTGTCGCTGAGCGGGGTCCCATCCCAGCTCGTTCCCCATGAGATCGGCGACCCGCGTTGCGGCCGCGGCGCCGTGATCCCGGGTCTCGTAGTAGAGATGCATCCGCCGGACCAGCACGTCCTCGACCCGGTAGGCCAGCTCGCGCCGGGCGATGTGCACCACTTCCGCCGCGATCGCCGGATGGTCCGTCTGAAGTGGTTGCTGGAGGCCGCGGTGGATGGCCGCGAGGTTCACGATCCCGCCCGCTTCCGTGCCGTAATGGCGCACCAGATGGTCGGCCGTCCCCGGGGACAACCCGATCTCTTTCGCCCGCTCCCGGAAGGGCTCCAGCTCGGCGGTTTCTCCGCCGGGGAGGGCTTCCTCGTCCGTCCGCGCGGTTCCCGCGCGGAGGGTGACGCCGCGCTCCGTCATCTGGGCCAACACCCGGTCCACGGTTTCCGTCGCCATGACGCGGTAGGTCGTGAGCTTCCCTCCCGCCACCGAGACCATCCCGCCGCGGCCGGTCACGATGGCGTGCTCGCGCGAGCGACTGGACGGCGCTCCCGAATCGGGGGGTGCCAGCAACGGGCGGAGACCGGCCCAGGTCGCCCGAACGTCGTCCAACCCCAACCGGGCGTTGGGGAACTGGGCGTTGACCGAACGCAGGAGATAGACCACGTCGTCATTGGAGGCGGCAGTCGCATCGGGCGACTCGCTCGTATCGGTATCGGTCGTGCCGACGTAGGAGAGGTCGCCCCAGGGCAGCGCAAACATGACCCGTCCATCGATCGGGCTCAGGAACGTGATCGCCTCCCGGTGACCCAGCCGGTCGCGGGGAACGACCACGTGCGCCCCTTTGGTAGGGCGCAGCATTGGCGCGCAACCGGGCTCCTCCAGCGTCCGTAGCCGGTCGACCCAGGGACCCGTCGCATTGACCACAGCCGTTGCGCGGACCGTCCCTCGCGCCCCGGTCAGGTGATCGACGAGGCGCACTCCGATCACTCGGTCGGCGGCCCATTCGAGCTCCTCGACCCCCATGTAGGTGGCAATCGCCGCCCCGTGTCGACCGGCCGAACGGGCTGTCGCCAGGACCAGTCGGGCATCGTCGCACTGGGCGTCGAAATATCTGGCACCGCCGATCAGACCGCGCTCCCGGATCATCGGCTCCCGCTCGAGCAGGGCGCGCTTGCCGAGCATGCGGTGGGCGGCCACATTGCGGAACAACGCGAGCAGGTCGTAGGCCCACATGCCGGCCGCGAGGCGCCCGAGCGAAAGCCGGTCACCGCGATGGAGGGGGAAGACGAAGGGGAGGGGCCGGACCAAGTGGGGAGCGATGCGAAGCAGCACCCGCCGCTCCCGGTTCGCTTCCCACACCAGCCGCAGCTGGCCTTGCTCGAGATACCGGAGACCGCCATGGACCAGACGGCTCGATCGGGAGCTCGTGCCGGACGCGAGGTCGCCCTGCTCGACGAGCACGGTGGCGAGCCCTCGCATCGCGGCGTCCCGGGCAATCCCCGCCCCGGTGATGCCGCCACCGATGACCAGCAGATCGACCGGCCGGGCGCTGAGCGAGTCGAGCGTCGGCCGGTGTGAGGAGTGCCCTTGCCTCTGAGTCCCGTCGCCCGCGTGCCCCGCCCCAGCACCTGGTTCTTCTGGCAGGCTCATTTCATCCGTCCGGGTACGCGGGTGCTGGACCTGGCCTGTGGCGAGGGGCGCCACAGCTTGGCCGCCGCGGCGCTGGGAGCGTCGGTGTTAGGCGTGGACCGCGACTCTGAGCGCCTGGCCACCGCGCGCGAGCTGGCGGAGTCGCCCGGGCTTTCCGTCGAGCTCCGCGAAGTAGACCTGGCGACCCAGTGGCCCCACTTCGGCGAGTTCGACGTCGTCCTCCTCTTCAATTATCTCGACCGAATCCGGATGCCCGACATCGTCGCCTGCGTGGCACGCGGCGGCGTCCTCATCATGGAAACATTTCTGCAGGCCCAGCGGGAGCTCGGGTGGGGGCCGGAGAGCGACGATCATCTCCTGGAACCCGGTGAGCTGGTGCGACTGGTGCAGCCGCTGGAGGTGCTGCATGGCCGGGAGGTACTCGAGCCGGTCGATGCCGAGCGCTGGCGCGCGGTATCGAGCGTCGTAGCCCGCCGGGTACAATGATAACGGACCGCCGAGTCGCCATCGTGGCCGGGGTCAG
>DATHMJ010000387.1:0-5933 GCA_035487215.1 Gemmatimonadales bacterium | reverse complement strand
GCCGGGTCGTCCTGCGGAAGACGATACATCTCCGGCCGCTCGCCGGTGCGCCGCTCGATCACGTCGAACGCCCGGCGCACCAGCGAGAGCCCGCCCAGGCCGAGGAAGTCGAACTTGGGGACGCCGATCGAGTCGAGATCGTCCTTGTCGAACTGAACGATGGTGCGGCCCATGGTGGTGTGCTCGATGGGGAGCCAGTCGCCCAACGGCGCGGACGAGAGCACGAATCCGCCGACGTGGGTGGAGCGGAGCCGGGGAAGCTCGTCGCATCCTTCCATGATGGCGAGGACGGCGCGGCCGCGAGGATCGTCGAGCGGCAGGCCGAACTCCTTGGCCAGCGTGTCGCGCACGTACTCGGCCCCCTCGGCCGCGTCGCTCCGATGGATGCGCTTGGACAGCGTGAACGCCAGCTCGGCCGGATAGCCGAGGACGCGCATCGCATCGAGGAGCGCGTTGGGCGCGCGGTAGTGCTGGACCGTGCAAGCGATCGCGGCGCAGGACCGCTGCCAGCGTCCGTAGGCGTAGTCGAGCAGCTCTTCCCGCCGGTCGTGCTCGATGTCCAAATCGATGTCGGGCGCTTCGGTCTGTCCGTCCACCCGCACCTCGGAGAGGAAGCGCTCGAAGAGGAGCCCATGGAGCACGGGATCGACGGCGGTGACGCCAAGACAGTAGGCGACAGCGGAGTTGGCGGCGCTGCCCCGCCCCTGGCAGAGGATGCCCAACTCGCGGGCCTGGCGCACCGCATCCCACATCACGAGAAAGAAACCGGCGAAGCCGAGCCGGCGGATGACGCCCAGCTCGTGCTCGAGTTGCCGGCGCTGAGTATCGGTCAGGAGTCCCCAGCGGTCGCGGGCGCCCTGCTCGACGCAGAGGCGGAGATAGGTGTCGTCGGTGTGCCCCTCGGGGACGGCGAAGTGGGGGAGGGGCGGCCGCATCCACGCGAGGTCGAAGCTGCAACGATCGGCCAGCGCGGCCGTGGCCTCTACCCCCTCGGGACGCGCGGCCCACCGGAGCGTCATCTCCTCCGGTGACAGAAGCCGCCAGCGCCCATTGGGAAGCAGCACGCCTTGGCTCGCCGCTTCCGACAACGTGAGGTCGGCGCGAAGCGCGGTGAGCATGTCGTGTACCAGCCGGCTCTTTCTGTCGATGTAGCGGGGATCCTGCGTGACGATCCAAGGAACGCGCAGCGTCTCGGCCAAGTCCACCAGCAGATCGGCCAGCTCGGCCTCGTTCGTGCCCGCCTCATGGCGCTGCACCTCGACGGCCAGCCCCTCACCGAAGACCTCGCGCCACTCGGCGAGCCGGCGAAACGCGTCGGCGCGGCGCCCGGCGCGGACGAGCGAGGCCAGCTCGCCCGAGGCGGGGCCGGTCAGCGCGATCAGCCCCTCGCTCCGCTCCGCGACCTGGTGCCAGGTCACGGTGGCTCGGCCACGGAGTGTGTGCGGGTGCTCGCGATGCCAGGTATCGAGGTTGCCGACGCGGGCGCAGGTAACGAGGCCGGCGAGGTTCCGATAGCCGCGCTCATTCATCGCCAGAAACGCCGCGGGATGGGCTCCCACCAGCAGCTCGGCTCCCACGATCGGCTTGATCCCCTGTTGGCGCGCGGCGACGACGAAGCGTACGACTCCACCCAGGTCGGCCGTGTCAGTGAGTCCGAGCGCGGGATAGCCCAGCTCGGCCGCGCGGCGGACGAGTCTTTCGGGAGTGACGGCGCCGTCGCCAAAAGAAAAGGCGGAATGGGTGCGGAGTTCGGTGAACACAGCTATTTGCTATTGGCTCTTAGCCTGTAGCTGTCTCACCGCCACCTGCCGTCCAGCGTCCACCCATCGTTTTTCATGTCGTGCGCGAGCCGCACGACCTCACCATCGGTCCGGACGCAGCTATACAGCTCGACGGCGTAAACACCCTCCCACTCGCCACCGGTGACGCAGTCGGGGCCCTGCGCACCAAGCAGCTCGTACGATCCGGTACGGTCCCGATAGCGCACCGGGATGGCGAAACCATGATGGGGCACCGTCTCCACTTCGACCGGCTCCGGCTCGGGGAGGAGATGGAGCGACAGACGGGGCTCGACATCGCTGCCACGGAGCTCCGTGCGTCGCCAGACGATGGCGGCGGGCTCTTCACGCCACACGCTGCGACGACGGAGCAGGGGATGCCGATTGTTGAGCGGGGTCAGGAGCCTGGATCGCTCATCCAGCACGCGGGCAAGCGCGGTCTCCGCGACGGCGGCGGTTGCGAAGCCCTTATCGAGGAGATCGCCCTGCACGCTCGCCGAAGGGAGTACCGCATCGACCCGGAGCGCCACTCCGCTCACGGCATCGGGTAGCCGCACCCGCTCCAACTCGTCGCGCACCAGCCGCAACCAGGATCGCTGATTGGCATTGGGGCGCGAAGGATGGAACGCGTGCTCCACCTGGCCGCCGCGGTCGAGGGCGAAGACGAGGGTGAACGTGCGTGCGCCTTGGCCCAGCTCGCGCAGCGCCGCGGTGACGCTGCCGGCCAAGCGGTTGATCACGAAAAGCAGCCGCTCTGGATCGCGGAGGACGTAATCGGTCCACTCGAGCGAGGCGTGGGGGAGCGAGGATGGTGGAGCCCCGAAAAGGAGACGGCGGTCGTCGGCGCGCGCGAGCCGCCACAACAGTACGCCATCGGCACCGAAGCGAAGCTCGACCGATGCCTGGTCGAGCCGGGCGAGGTCACCGCAGCGCTCCACGCCGGTTCCGTCCAGCAGATTGAGGAGATTGGCCGGGGGTGCGAGCACCCTGAGAGGAAAAGTGGCCAGCCAGTCGCGGTCGGCACCGGGAGGAACAGCGGTGATCGACTCGTCTCGGGAGCCGTGGAGCGCGGCGACCTGCGCGGCTACCGGACTGGCGGCGACTCCCGCGCGAGCAGCGGAACAGCCCTGAGATCGGAGCACCGCCAGCAAGGTGTCGGCGAGAGAACGGGAGTGAAGTCCGCGGGCATCGGCCCAGATGAGCGGTTGGTCGGCCCCGCCATCAACCCGGATGCGGGGAGCCCGCTCGAGCAGCGCCGTCGCGAGGTCGGCAAGGTTGCTGGATGCGAAGGAGGAGAGGCAGACGAACATCGGGGGGTGGGTGCGCGTCGGGTGGTGAATCGGGACAACGAACAATACCCGAAGATAAACCGAAAGTCAAGCTGCCTCAACCTCCCGAGTCATTCCAAGTCGGCCCACCTCACCACGACCCCACCATCCGTGCGGTATCGCCCACAAATGCGAGACTGATCGACCGCATGTATTTCTTGGCCGCCGCACTGACCCGACCAGGGGTCACTCCCTTGATCCGCCGCATGTTCGGTCCCGCCAGGCGCCAGTCCCCGTAGTACAGCTGGGCCCGAGCGAGAAGATCCGCTTGGCGCTCGCTCCCCGCCGCGCTCAACAGGCTTCCCCGCAGCATCCCGGCCTCGAACTCCCCGATCGCGTACGGATTGAGCGGCCCTTTCGCGATCGCGTTGATCTCAGTCTCCACCAGGGGCACGATGACGGCGGGCTTGGTCGTCGACGCATAGATCCCGCCGATCGGCACGGCTCGCTCGATGAACGGAACCGCGCTGGCGTAGGACAGTCCCAGCCGCAGCCGAATCAGCTCGGTCACCCGCGCCGAGAGCAGGTGGGTGGCCACGACGAACGCGGGGTACTCGTCGCTGCGCGGAGGGGGCCCCACGAAATAGCCGAGGACATAGTCCGTGGGCAGCGCCCGCGGCTCGATCACCCAGCGAGGGGTCACGTCCGGCGCCGGCGGAGGCAGCGTCCATTGATATGCGCCGGCCGGGAGCGAGCCGAGAGTCCGCTGTATCGCCGCCTCCAGCGTGTCGCGCGGAACCGGACCGACGACCACGAGCAGCAGCCGCGAACGGACCATCTGGTCGTGCAAATAGGCCGTGAGGTCGGTCGCGGTCAGACGGCGCAGCGAGCTGTCCGTGCCCTCGGGGTCGATGGCGTAGGGGTGGCCCTCGAAGCGCGCCTGATTCGCCAGCAGCGCGAGTCGGTCGTCGGGATCGGCGTAGCGTGCCTGCGCGTCGCCGAGCAGCTGCTCCCGCGCCCGCTGGACCGCATCGTCCGACAGTGTCGGATGCATGAGCCGGTCGGCAAAAACGGTCCACGACGGAGTGAACTCGCCGGCAAGACCGACGAACCCGAACACGGTCCAATCAGCGCCGGGCTCGAGCACCACCTCGCTCCCGGTCCGGGCCATCGCGCGGGTTGCCTCGTCGCCGGGGTAGGCGGTGGTTCCGTGCGCCGACGCCTCGAGTAACAGCGTCTCGATGCCCGCCGTGGCCGGCGTCAGCTGGCGGGTGCCGCCCAGCAGGTACAGGCGCACCGCCACAACGTCCGTGGCCCGGTTGACCCGCTGAATCACCTGCACGCCGGACGCGTCGTAGGCCAGCGTGACGGTATCCGGCGTCTGCTGCGCGGGCGCTTGTGCCGCGGCCAGGAGAAGGACGCACAGCGTGACGATCATCGCGCAGCGCTCTTGCTGGCGCCGGAGCGCAACCAGTCGCCCAGCTGGCCCGCGACGTCCGGCGCGGCAAGCATGCCGATCACCAACGGCTTGCCGGCCACGTACGTGCGGGCAAAGCGCGCCAGGTCCGGCAGGGTCTCGCGGTTGAGCTGCTCGTGGTATCCGGCGTAATACTCCATCCCCGCACTGGCCCACCACGAGGCCACGAGCGGCGCGAGCGACGCGCCGTGCTCGAACAACAGCGCGTCGCCCACGGCGCGCGACTTCTTAGCGAGAAGGAGGTCGTCCTCGGTGACGCCGTCGAGCGCGTCCAATTTGTCGACTTCGTCCAGCAGCGTCATCAGCGCCTCCTCGGCCCGCTCGGGCGTCGTCTTGCCGCGGATGACGATGGGTCCGACGTGATCGAGGGTGAGGTAGCTGCCGTTCACCGATCGGAACAAGCCCGAGTCCACCAGTCGGTGCTGGAACGGAGAGGTCGGCGCGTTGAAGATGGCGAAGAGTGCGTCGGCCGCGTAGGTCGCCGGTGCGTCACTTCGCACGCTCGGTCCCTGCCACTCGAGCAGGATCGTCACGTCCCGCACCGCGCCTCCCATCACCACCGCGCGGCGGCTCCGCAACGGATCGATGGTCACGCCTTCGCCGGTGTTAAAGGGGTTGGGGCCCTGGCGCCAGCTGCCGAACTGCTTGGCTGCCTCGTGCAGGATCTCGGCGGGGTTGATGTCGCCGGTGATAATCACGGCGGCGTTGTTGGGCAGGTAGTAGCGGTTCCAGGTGTCCCGCAGGCGGGCGACGGTAATCCCGGCGAGCGACGTGCTGTCGCCGCCCACGTCCTTCCGACTCCAGGACGGGCCCCACAGGGCGCGGTCGACCGACCGGGCCAGGGCGCCCTCCGGGTCGGACTGTCCCCGCTGGAGCTCGTTGAGGACGATCGGTCGCTCGGCCGTGAGATCGGCGTCGGTGAACCGGGGGTCTCGTACCAAGTGCGCCAGGACCTCCACCGCGGCCTTGGCTCGCTCGGACGGCACCTGGATGTAGTAGTAGACCACCTCGGCTTCTGTCCCGCCGTTGGCGGCGCCCCCGAGCTCGCCGACGGCCCGCCAGAAAGCGCGCGCATCGTTGTCATAGGTTCGGAACAGCATGTGCTCGTAGAGGTGTGCGATGCCCTCCGCGCTCGGTTCCTGGGTGAAGGCGCCGTTGCGCACCGCCACCAGCACGGTGGCCAGCGGGATGACGTGGTCCTCCACGACGATGACCTCGAGCCCGTTGTCGAGAGTGATCGTGCGAGCGCCGTCCTCAAAGCGGGAGTGCTGCTGGGCTCGTGCCGCGGTGACCCAGGTGCCGAGGCACGCGACGACCAGGCACGCTTCGGCTGCGCGCCGTACCGGGCGGCGGATCATGAGGGCTCCGCGAGTCAGAGGGGTACTCGGAGTCTACCGGGCGGGCCGGGCG
>DATHMJ010000386.1:0-6461 GCA_035487215.1 Gemmatimonadales bacterium | reverse complement strand
CCACGCGCCGACCGAGATCCTCCTGCCGGCGGGGACCCACGCGATCTGGTCTTCGGCGCCGATGACGGTGACGTCCGCGCCGATCGGCTCGGTCAGGGCGCGTTTGACGACCTCGGGACCGATGCCGCGAGGATCGCCGAGCGTGATTGCGATGCGGGGGGACGGACTCATGGCGGGGCGGCCCGCCTTAGCTGCGGATCTCGACGTACGCCTTCCGGCGAAGCGCGTCCAAGTAGCGCCGCACGCCGAGCTGCTCGCCCAGCTGCGAGCGTACCTTGTCGCGCACGTCCTCATAGCGAACGTCGCCCTCGGGCCGGCGCGACGTGATGATCACGACCGCGTACTTGATTCGGCTCGTTCCTTCGAGCGCGAACGGCGTAATGACCGCACCCTCGCCATTGGTGCCGATGGCCTGCGCGTAGGCCGGCGGGAGCTTGGTGAGCGGCACGTCCCGGGCCTCACGCTCTTCGGGGCGGTCGTGGTAGCGGGTCTGCAAGGAGTCGAAGTTCGCGCCGCTCTTGAGCGCCTGGTAAACGCTCTCGGCCAGCTTGCGCGCGCTGTCCCCCTCCTGCTCGGTGATCTCCGGCATGATGAGGATGTGGCGGGCTTGCACCTCGCCTGGCTGCGAGCGTTCGACCTGGATGATGTGGTAACCGAACGGCGTCTCGACCGGATCGGAGACCACGCCCGGCTTGAGGCTGAAGGCGACGCGCTCGAATTCCGGCACCATCGTGCCGCGGCGGAACCAATTCAGCGAGCCACCCAGCTCGCGCGACCCGGAGTCCATCGAGAACCGCTTGGCCGCGACCGCGAAGTCGCCGCCGTGACGGATTCCCTGCGCGATCGAGTCGGCCAGCTGATACGCGCGCTGCTTTTCGTCGATCGACGGCTGCGGGGCGACGATGATCTGGCGGAAGCTGATCGTCGCCGGCCGCTTCTCCAGCGTTGCCTTCTGCTGATCGAAGTAGGCCCGCATTTCCTTCTCGGTCGGCACGACCGACTTCAGCTTGCCCGCGTTGCGTCGCTCGTCGATCAAGCGGTTCTGCAGCGCGGCCCGCCGCTGCTGATCGAACAGCCAGCGCCGGTATTCGTCCGGCGTCTGGAAACCGGCCTTCTTCAGCTCCGCGGCGTACTCCAGCTCGGAGGAGAAGTTGCTCCGGATCTTCTTGATCTGCTGCTCGACGCCGTCCGCGACCTCCTGGTCGGTGACCTTGATCGTCGTGTCGCGCTCCGCCTCCTGTACCATCAACTCTTCGTCGATGATGCTCTGGACCACCTGCTTCTTGAGGTCCGCCGCCGCCTGTGTATCGGCCGGCGGCTTCAGACCCTGCGACTGGCGGGAGAAGATCTCTTCGTCCACCTGCGAGGCGAGGATGGGGCGGTTCCCTACGACCGCGACGACCTTGTCCACGACGAAGTTGGTGTCACGCAACGGCGCGGCGGGCCCGGGCGCCGGAGCGGGCGCGACGGCCGCCGGAGCGGGCGCGACGGCCGCCGGAACGGGCGCGGCCGTACCGGTGGCCGCGTCCACTCCTGTCGCGGGCGGCCGCGAGCCGCTGTCGGAAGGAGGCTTGGCGCCGGGAGCGGCGATGTCTTCGATCGGGGCGGCGATGAGAGGTGCGCCAGGGGGCGGAGCCGTGCGCTTCGCCGAGCTGTCGGTCGGCGGCGGCGGGGCCGTGGGCCGTGCGGCGCTGTCGGTCGGCTGCTGGGCCAGCGCCGCCGGAACCGCGCCGGCGGCGATCAACCATCCAAGGACGAGAACGGAGCGCGGGTACATGCTTCCCGAATGCCTACTTCTTGGCCCCCGTCGCAGGCGCGGCGGAATCGTGACTGGGATCGGCGGGAGGCGCCGCAGGGCTCGGAGCCCCACCCGGCACCGGGGGACCACCCGGAGCGGGCCGCAACCCCGCCGGCGGGCCGGCCGAGTCGCGCTTGGCCTGCTGCAGGAGTGCCAACTCGAGACCGCGGGTAACGCCGGGATCGCTGATGCGATACCGTCCCTGCTCCCGCAGCAGCGTGGCGAGCGTACCGGGCATCGGCCGGATGCGAAGTTGGCCGGAAACCAATTTGTTGAAGTACTGGTTCACGGTTCGCTGCATGTCCTTGCCCGAATCCGCGCTGGTCAAGCCCATATCCGTCTGCAGGCTGTCGATGCTGCCCGTGTACCGCTCATACAGCATCTTCCACTCGTCGCCGCTCAAGCCGACCTTGGCCGAATCGGCCTGGCGAAGCAACAGCAGGTTGAGTGAAAGAACCTTGGCGAACTGGCGGAGCACGGAGTCGTTCGCCTGCTTGAGCTGCGCATCGTACTGCGGCGGGAGGGCCCGGATCCAGCGCAGGTACTCGCCGACGGTCAGCTCGCCCTTCGTGAACGACGTGATCTGCTTGGACGAGCCCTTCGACGCCTCGGGATTGAGCGCCGCCGCTCGCATGTCGGGGGCGGCGGTCTTGGCGATCTCGAGCTGATTCGACTTGCCCAAGTCCTCCATGTACGCCGAGTCCGCCTTGCCCGCGTTGAGCTGCCCGAGATAGGCCGCGAGGCGCGGCGCGGCCGCCGCCGCGTCGGGGCGCTTGATGATGTGGTACCCGAATGGCGACTCCACCAGGCCGGTCATTTGGCCCGGACCGAGCTTCCAGCCGGCGCTGTCGAACGGGGGAACGAAGCGGCCGTGCGGGCTCGGCGGCAGGAAACCTTGATCGGCCTTGCTGCCCGGGTCGTCCGACAGCTGCGAGGCCATCTGCCCGAAATCCGCCCCGCCCTTCAGCTTCGCGAGCGCGGCCTCGGCCTTCTTCCGCGCGGCCGCTTTCGCTTCGGGCTTGGCCTGCTGGCCCGCGCCGAAGAGAATGTGCTGGAAGACTCGGAGCTGGTCGCCGTTGTAGGCGCTGTCGACGGCCGCGGCGGAGGGCTGGCCGCGCTTGGCCGCGATCGAGTCGTGCCAGTGCTGCGTGCGCAGCTCCGCCACCTCGGGCCAGAGCGCCTTCGCGGCGCTCGCCGAGTCTTTCGGCAGCTTGCCGGCGGCGGCGGCCTGCGCGAACAGCGCGTAGTCCACCCAGAGATTGGTGACGAAGCCGGCGGCGTCTTTGGTGAGCCGGATGCCGCGCGGTGCGGCGAGGATCTTCGCTAGCGTGTCCGGCGGCAGCCTGAGCGGGCCGACTTCCGCCGCGGTGTCCCGGCGAGCGGTGAAGGTGTCTTTGAAGCTTCCGCAGCCCACGAGGGCGGCCAGCACGACCAGGGACACACGATGCATGACGACTCCAGATTGGCGTTGGGTTGCAGGCTTAGGTGACGGCTCTCAACGCCCGCACCAGCGCCGGCGTCATCTGCTCACCGCCAAGTCGCACCAGCCGCAGCGACAGCGGCACGGTGCGCCGGACCTCGGCGGCCAACTGCACATCGTCCAGCGCGGCAGTGAGTCCGGCGAGCCGGGGTTGCGTCCCCGCCCGGAACGTGAGGCGCGCTTCCTCGCCCCTCACCAGGACGTGCTGCAACCCCAACGCGGCTCCGGTCACGCGGAGACGCGCCATGTCGAGCAGCGTTTCCGCTTCGGGCGGCAGCGGCCCGAAGCGCTCGCGCATTTCGTCGCGAAGCCCATCAATCTCGCCGGTCGCCGCACTCCGCGCCAGTCGGCGGTAGAGATCGAGCTTCACATCATCATCGGGCACATAGCCATCGGGTAGGTGGGCGGGACGATCGAGCACGACGTCGGGCGGCAGCGGCTGTTCGGTGGTGCCCTGCCCGCGCAGCGCGCGGACCGTCTCCTCCAGCCACCGCAGATACAGATCGAAGCCCACCGCCTGGGCGTGACCCGACTGCTCGGCGCCCAACAGGTTGCCCGCGCCCCGGATCTCGAGGTCCTTGAGCGCGATCCGGTAGCCGGCGCCGAGATCGGTGTGGTGCTCGAGCACCTTGAGGCGCTCTTCCGCGTCGGCGTCGATCGTATCCGGCACCAGCAGATAGCAGTAGGCGCGACGATGGCTCCGGCCCACCCGTCCGCGCAGCTGATAGAGCTGCGCCAGGCCGAAGCGGTGCGCGTCGTGCACCACCATCGTGTTGGCATTGGGGACGTCGAGCCCCGACTCCACGATCATCGTGGACACCAGGATGTTCACCTCACCGGCGACGAACCGCTGCATCACATCCTCGAGGTCGTCGGCGGGCATCTGTCCGTGCGCCACGCCGACCTGCGCCCGCGGCGCGAGCGCCCGTACCCGGGCGGCGATCGTCTCGATCGTCTCGATCCGGTTGTGCACGACGAACACCTGGCCCCCGCGATCCAGCTCCCGCGCGAACGCCTCCTCCAGGAGGCCGTCGTCCCAGGGCTCGACGAACGTGAGGATGGGCGAGCGGTCACGGGGCGGGGTCTCGATCAGCGTGAGGTCGCGCAACCCCGACAACGACAGATGCAAGGTGCGCGGGATCGGCGTGGCCGTGAGCGTGAGGACGTCCACCGCGAGACGGATCGCCTTGAGCCGCTCCTTGTGCTTCACCCCGAAGCGGTGCTCTTCGTCCACGATGAGCAGTCCCAGATCCTTGAGCACGACGTCCTTCGACAACAGTCGATGGGTGCCGATCACGATGTCGATCGCGCCGGTGGCCATGCGGTCGAGGGCCTGCTTCTGCTCTTTGGTCGTGCGAAAGCGGGAGAGGACTTCGGTCTTGATCGGGTAATCCGCCAATCGCTCGAGAAAGGTGCGTCCGTGCTGCTCGGCGAGAATCGTCGTCGGGACCAGCACCGCGACTTGTTTTCCGCCTTGCACCGCCTTGAACGCGGCGCGCACGGCAACCTCGGTCTTGCCGTAGCCGACGTCCCCCACCAGCAGGCGATCCATCGGCTTCGGCAGCTCCATGTCGCGCTTGATGTCCTCGGTCGCCTTGCGCTGATCGGGCGTGTCTTCATAGAGGAAGCTCGACTCCAGCTCCCGCTGCCATCGGGTGTCGGGCGGAAAGGCGTACCCGCCCGTGATCTGACGGCGCGCATACAGGTCGAGCAGCTCGGCGGCCATCTGCTTGATCGCCTGTCGAGTGCGCTCCCGCACCCGCTGCCAGCTGGCTCCGCCCAGCCGATGGAGGCGAGGCGGCGGACGCTCACCGTCGTCACCGCCCGCGCGATAGCGCTCCAACTGGTCGAGCCGATAGAGCGGGACGTTGAGCCGGTCGCCGCCCTCGTACTCCACGACCGCCACCTCGAGCGTGGACTCGCCGACGGTGACGGTGTCGATGCCCCGGTAAATGCCGATGCCGTGGTCGAGGTGCACGACGTAGTCGCCCACGGTGAGCGTGCCGGTGGCCGCGGATGGCGCCGCCTGGCGGTAGCGCCGAGTGCGACGGAGACGCCGCGCGCGGCGGAAGATCTCGTGATCCGTGAGTACCCGGAGCGAGGGCATCACGAAGCCGCCCTCGAGTGCCCCGATGGCGAGGACGGCTGAGGACGGCCGGCCGTGCTCCTCCAGCAGCTCCTCCAACCGCTCCATCTGGCCTTCGTTGTCGCAGAGGATCAGCGTGGGCGGCGAGCTGTGGAGCAGACTGCGAAGCCGATTGAGATCGCGGTCCACGCGGTCGGGCGGGAAGAATCCGATCTGGTGGTCGACCGGCTCATCGCGCAGCAGGAGCCGGGCGAATCGGTCGAGCCGCTCGCGCCAGCAGCCGGGCTCCTCGAAAATCGCGTCGCGACTGGGAACCTCTTCGCCCAGCTTGCGGGCGATCTCCAGGTGGTGGGCGGCCTCGCGCCAGGCCCGCGCCACCTCGTCGGCGTCGGGACCGGCGGCCTCCTGAACGACGAGGGTGTCGGCGGGGAGGAGCTCGAGGAGAGTGCGGCGTTGGTTGTGCGGGGCGGGGTGGCCCGTGGCGGGCCCTGCGCGATCGTCGAGCGGAGCCGGAGCGGTGCGGTCCTGGGCGAGCTGGGGTTGGCGGGGCTTGGCCGGCTCGCCCGGGGCCGCGCCGCCCGGCTCCGCTGCAATCATCAGCCCGCCCGGGGCCTCGCCCGCTCCCGCCTCCGCGCCAACCTCGGATGCCGCGTCAACCGCGCCCCGCACGCCCGCCGTGGTAATGGGAAGCACCGTCACCGCGCGCAGCTCTTCCAGCGAGCGCTGGCTCGTGAGATCGAACCCGCGCAGCGACGAGATCTCGTCGCCCCACCACTCCGCCCGCGCCGGCGCCGCCATCCCGAAGCCGTACACGTCCACGATCCCGCCGCGCACGCTGAACTCCGCCACCTCCGTCACCGTCGGCACGCGGCGATACCCCATCCGCTCGAGCGCCGCCACGACGTCGCGAAGCGGCTGTCGCGCACCCACGGTGAGCCCCAGCGTGAGGTGTTCCAGCGCCGCCGGGACGAGCGTGCGCTCCGCCGTCGCGCGCGCCGTGGTCACCAGCACCCGCAGGCGACCGCGCAGCAGGGCTTCGATTGTTTCGGCGCGCTCACCCGCGATCTCGTAGTGCGGCTCGTCTTCCCCGAGCGCTT
>DATHMJ010000385.1:0-6762 GCA_035487215.1 Gemmatimonadales bacterium | reverse complement strand
CAGCGTCGTCTTACCGTGGTCGACGTGGGCGATGATGGCGAGATTGCGAATCACGACGTTTGGCTTCCGGGCCTCAGGCCAAAAAATGCATCCAACGCCCGGGCGACCGGGCACCGCGGGGCATATATAGACGGCCCCGCTCCGGCCCGCAAGACGCCACGCCAGTGCGACTTGTTATACCTTCGCCCGGTCTGCCAAGGCCGGGGGATCCGGCGGACGGGCCCCGGTGATGACGGGGGCAAGCTGCGTGGCCTGCTTATTGCCCGCGCTCGCCCCGTTGGTCGACCGACCATCGTCTCCCAAACGCGAGTGAGTCCCCCATGGCGCAGTGGGGATTGTACTGCCTGGCCAACGACGCGGTCCTGGACTGGACGCTGGCGTTTCTCGAGAGCCTGCGCACCCACAGTCCCGGCGTCGAGCTGGTCGTCATCCCTTTCGACCAACGGGTTGACCGACTCGCGGCGTTGGCTCCGGTGTACGAGTTCGTCCTGCTCGACAATCCCGACCTTTTCGGCAGCCTGGATCGAATCGGACGTTCGCTTCATCCGGGGTCGCACGTGGGCGAGAAGATGTTCCGGAAGTTTGCCGCCTTCCACGGAACCCACGACCGCTTCCTGTTTCTCGACTCCGACATCGTTCTACTGACGGACCTCGATCGGCTGATGGATCAGCTGCTCGCGAGCCCATCCGACTTCATCTACTTCGACACGAGCCCGGATTGGGTCTATGCGGATCCGGCGTTCCGCCGAAGGATGCGCCAGGAATTCGGCTCGAAAGAATTCGCGGCAGGCGCCATGGTCTCGCGCAAGGGGTTCCTTGGCCTCGACGACCTCTTCGCGGTTTGCGCCGAGGCAGACCGGCTACGGAAGGTGTTCCCGTCGGGAGTGTTCGATCAGCCGTACTGGAACTATATGGTCGATCGAAAGCGGGCCCGCGTCGCCGCCGCGTACGAGATCATTCCGGAGCTTGCGCGGGGCCAGTGGGCGGCAGGACCGGTCGACCGCCCCAGAAATTTGCGGGCGAAAGCGCCGGTGACCCGGAAGGGGAAGGTCCTCCCGTTTATGCATTGGGCCGGGTATCGGTGTAACCACAAGATTCCGAACCTCGACCTCTTCCTGCACTTCCGGGTCCGAGCCGAACGATCCTGGATCCGAGGCCTGCACTGCCGGTACCGGTTCCGGAGCGGCGCCTGGCGCTCGACCCCAATCAGGTGGTCGCTTCGCCGCGTGTGGCGGGAGTTGGTCGGCTTCGGACGGGCGTTGCTACGGCCGGACGTGTTACAGCGGATGACGGCCACGCTGACGCGGCGTCGGGTTCCATAGCCGGGCCCACGAGCTAGCCGCTCCTCACGGGTGCGGGTGGGAGTGGTGTGGATGGGCGACCATCGGCTCGGCGCACCCGTCCTGCACTTCGAGCTGAATCGTGACGTGGCCGATGCCCATCCCGGCCATCTGCGAGCGGATCCCTTCCAGAACCCCAGGATGGGCGCCGAGATCCGGCACGACCGCATGGCCGCTCATGGCCACCATCCCGCTGGTCACGGTCCAGACATGGAGGTCGTGCACGGCCGTTACTCCCGCCACGTCCAGCATGCGCCGTTGGACCTCGACCATCGAGACCGTCTTGGGCACCGCCTCGAGGAGGATGTCCGTGCTCTCGCGCACGAGACGCCAGGCGCCCACCAGAATGAGCAGTGAAATCCCGATGGAGATGATGGGGTCCGCCAGGGTCCACCCGGTGGAGGCGATGATGGCCGCGGCGACGATCGCGCCCAGCGAGCCGAGGACGTCGCCCAGGATATGCAGGTAGGCCCCGCGGGTATTGAGGCTGTGCTCGTGCGCGCCGTGCAGGATGCCGAGGCTGATCAGATTGACGACGAGACCGCCCACCGCCACCGCCAGAAAGAGCCCCGCGCGAATCGCGTGCGGCTCGTGCAGCCGGTGCATGGCCTCCACCACCACCCAGCCGGCGATGCCGAAGAGCGCCGCGCCGTTCACCAGCGCGGCGAGGATCTCCCAGCGTTGGTAGCCGTAAGTCTTGGCGTCGTCGGCGGGCCGGCGGGCGATCCAGGCGGTGAGGAGCGTGAGCGACAGGGCGCCGACGTCGGTGAGCATGTGACCTGCGTCGGCCAGCAGGGCCAACGATCCGGCGACCCAGCCGCCTACGGCCTCCACGACCATGAACGCGGCCGTGAGAGCGAGTACCCACCACAACCGCCGCTGCGCCGACTGGCGGATCGGCATGTGCGCAGCCCCAAACTGCCGACAATCGCGATCGGTGGTTCCCCGGCCCGGAAGTGACGCGCTGCTCGTCATACGATGAAAGTTAGCTCCGTTCCGTCCTTACCCGCACGGCCTCGGCGTGTCCAAACAACCCCTCCGCCTCCGCCAGTGCACGGATTGCGCCAGCATCGGCGGCCAGCCGCTCCGCGCTGTAACGAATAACGCTCGTTCGTTTGATGAAGTCGTAGACCCCGAGCGGGGAGGCGAACCGCGCCGTGCCGGCGGTGGGCAACACATGGCTGGGCCCCGCGACATAGTCGCCGACCGGCTCGGGCGTCTCGTCGCCCAAGAAGATGGCGCCCGCATGGCGCACGGCCCCGGCGACACGTTCCGCCCCCTCGGCGATGATCTCGAGGTGCTCCGGCGCGCGGAGATTCACTACCTCGATGCCTTCGCGCAGAGACGGCACGACCACCAGCAGGCCGTTCCGCTCCAGCGCCGCTCGGGCAATGTCCGCCCGCGGCGCCTCGGCCAGCGCGACCTCGAGCGCCTTCGGCAGCGCGTCGGCCAGGGCCTCATCACAGGTAACGCACCACGCCGACGCGTCCTCATCGTGCTCGGCCTGGGCGATCAAGTCCCGGGCGACTCGCTCCGGCCGCGCGCTGCCGTCGGCCAGGATGAGCACCTCGGTCGGGCCCGCGACCATGTCGATTCCCACCTGCCCCACGACCTGGCGTTTCGCCTCCGCTACCCAGCGGTTTCCCGGTCCCACGATCTTGTCGACCCGCGGCACCGTCGCCGTGCCGTAGGTGAGGGCAGCGATCGCCTGCGCTCCGCCGATCCGAAAGACCCGGGTCACGCCGGCCAGGGCGCACGCGGCCAGGACCGGATCGGTCACGCCGCCAGGCGGCACCACCGCGATCACCTCCTGCACCCCGGCCACAATCGCGGGAACCGCGTTCATGACCACCGAGCTGGGATAGGAGGCCTTACCCCCCGGGACGTAGAGCCCGACCCGGTCGAGGGGGGTAACCCGCATGGCCAGAACCGTCCCGTCTGGCTCGGACAGGCGGAAGCCCGCGTCCTTCTGTTTTTCGTGGTAAGTACGCACCCGATCCACCGCGAGCACCAGCGCATCCCGAATGCGCTCGGGTGTGCGCTCGAGTGCCGCCTGCCAGGCCGCGGGCTTCAACTCCCATTCGGAAGGGGCCAGATCGACACGGTCGAAGCTCCAGGTATACTCCCGGATAGCCTCGTCGCCCCGAAGCCGAACGGCTTCGAGGATCCGGAGCACCTGATCCCGGGTTTCGGGGTCGGATCCCGCCGGCCTAGGAAGGAAGGGCTGGAGTCGCTCGAAGGGTGGGACGTGCAGCCGGCGGATCACGAAGGCTCGCGCTAAAGTCGCTTGAGTAATAGGCTTATAGCCAATATGGAACCCGCTTCGCCCGCCTCGCCGACCTTCGGCATCACCGCCGTGATCGTGTTGGTTCTTGCCAACGCGTTTTTCGTGGCGGCCGAGTTCGCGCTGGTGCGGTCGCGAATGACGCGCCTGGACGAGCTGGTCCAAAACGGGGATCGCAAAGCTATCCTCGCCCGCCGGGCCATTCAATCACTCGCGCGGACGATCTCCGCCACGCAACTCGGCATCACCTTGGCCTCGTTGGGCCTCGGCTGGATCGGCGAGCCGGCTATCGCGGCCTGGATTCAGGACTGGTTTCGGGCGCTGCCGCCGGTCATCGCGGGGATCACGACCCACACGGTCGCGACGGTCATTGCGCTCGCGCTGATCACCTACGTGACGATCATCCTGGGCGAGCTGCTGCCCAAGGCGTTCGCGCTGTCGCATGCGGAAACGGTGGCGGGGTGGACGGCGGGACCGTTGTTGGCGTTTGCCTGGGTCATGGCGGGGCCGATCTATCTGCTCAAGGGAACCGCGAACTGGCTCCTGAATCGCATGGGGATCAACCCACCAGGAGAGCAGGAGCAGGTGCACTCTCCCGAAGAGATCCGGATGCTGGTGGAGCAGAGCGAAGAGGGAGGTCGGCTCCACAAGCAGGACGCGCGGCTTCTGGAAGGCGTCTTCGAATTCAGCGAGAAGACGGCCCAGGAGGTGATGACGCCACGTACCGAAATGATCGCGCTGCCGGCGGCGCTCTCGGTGGAGGAGGCGGCGGACGAGGTGGCGCGCGCGCGCCGCAGCCGCTACCCCGTCTTCATCGAGTCACTCGACGAGATCGTCGGGGTGGTCCACGCCAAGGACATCCTGAGCGCGATCCGGTCCCGCCCGGGCGAGACGCTGCGCGGGATCATGCGGCCGCCTCTCTTCGTCCCCGGGACCCGCGAGGTCGAGGATGTCCTGGCCGACATGAAGCGGTTGAAGATGCATCTCGCCGTGGTCTTGGACGAGTACGGCGGGACGGCCGGCCTCGTCACGATGGAAGACCTGCTCGAGGAAATCGTCGGCCCGATCTACGACGAATACGATCCGCAGGAGCGGGGGCAGGTAGCGGCGCCAGGCGGGATCGTGCTCGACGGGGCCATGCCGATCACCGAATTCAACACCGAGTACGATGCCAACCTGAGCGACGCGGACTACACCACACTGGGTGGGTTCCTGTTCGGCCAGCTGGGACGGTTGCCCAAGGCGGGGGACCGCGTGGTCGTGGGCCCCCTTACCTTCGAGATTCTCGAGATGGAAGGACGGCGGGTGAAAGCGATTCGTCTGCACCAGGCCAAGCCGCAGGAAGCAGTGAACGATTGAGTACCGGTATGCCCCGATCTCTCATCACCGCGACGCCGCCCGGCGCGCTGGACCTCTCCGGCGCCGCCGTCGTCCGCCGTCGCGCGCTCCAGCGCGCGACGATGGACGTGCTCGCCCGCGCTGGTTTCCAGGAGCTGAGTCCCCCGACCTTCGAATACGAGGAGGTCTTCCGGCGGGCAGGTGGGGCCGAGGTCGCCGAGAAGCTCATCCGATTCGTGGATCTCGACGGACGGATACTGGCGCTCCGCTACGACTTCACCTCGAGCATCGCGCGGATGGCGGCCACGACGTTCGCTGAAGCGCCGCTGCCGCTCAAGCTCTCTTACTCGGGCGTCGTCTACCGGCAGGAGCCCGAGCGCGGCCGCGCCCGCGAGACCCTGCAGGTGGGGGCGGAGCTGATCGGTCAGGCCGACTTGGCGGCCGACGTGGAGATTGTGCGACTGACGCTCGCGCTGGCCACGGCGAGCGGCGTGCGCGACTTCCAGCTCAACCTCGGGCACGCGGGCGTGCTGGCCGGAGGGCTCTCGTCCCTCGACGAGGGGCTGCGGGCCGACGTGCGGCGCTGGATCGACCGCAAGGACCGCGGGAGTCTCGCGCGGGCGCTTGGAGGCGCGCCGGCGAGCGCGCGCGCGCTGCTGGAGCTTCCCTTCGTGATGGGGCGGCGGGATGTGCTCGACGCCACGCTCGCGCGGGCTCCCGAAGCCGCCCGCGCGCCGCTCGCCCACCTCGCCGCCCTCGACTCCGCCCTCACCCCCGAGGAGCGGAGCCATCTCGTCTACGATCTCGGCGAGGTGCGGGGCCTCGACTACTACACGGGTATTCACTTCGAGCTGTTCGTGGCCGGGGCCGGACGCGCCGCCGGCGCGGGCGGACGCTACGACGATCTCATGGGACGATTCGGCCGGGCCGTTCCCGCGGTCGGTGTCTCACTCGACCTCGACGCGCTCGCGGAGCTGCCGATATGAGACGGCTTCGGGTCGCGCTCGCCAAGGGCCGCCTTTACAACCCGTCGGTGGAGCTGTTCTGCAAGGCAGGCGCGGAGCTGGAGGGCGACCCGGGACGGCGCCTGCTGCTGCCTTCGAGCGATCCGGGCATCGAGTTTCTGGTCGTGAAGCCTGCCGACGTCCCGGTCTACGTCGAGGCCGGCGCCGCCGACCTGGGCGTGACCGGCACCGATGTGCTACGGGAGACCGGGGCGGACGTGCTGGAGCCGCTGGAGCTGGGGTTCGGCAGGTGTCGTCTCGTCGTGGCCACTGCGGGAGATCGGCCCTACCCCCAATGGCCCAACGGCGTCACGCCCCGGGTCGCCACGAAATACCCCCAGCTCACGCGCCGGCACTTCGGTGCCCGGGGTCGTCCGGTCGACATCGTGCACGTGGGTGGATCGGTCGAGGTGGCTCCTCTGCTCAACCTCTCGCACTGGATCGT
Organism: Gemmatimonadales bacterium; assembly: GCA_035487215.1. Taxonomy (GTDB): domain Bacteria; phylum Gemmatimonadota; class Gemmatimonadetes; order Gemmatimonadales; family GWC2-71-9; genus DASQPE01. The sequence continues at coordinate 351 of DATHMJ010000385.1, read as the reverse complement.
GGACCTGGTGGATACGGGGAATACGCTCAAGGCGAACGGCCTCGCGGAACGGGAGACGATCCTCGAGGTTCAGGCGGTCCTGGTGGCGAACCGGGCGAGCCAGAAGCTCAATCTCGATCGATATCTCGATATCATGCGCCGGCTGGGGGAGGCACGGAGGTAAACAGAGAGCTGAGCAGAGAGAACTGCAAACTGCAAACCACAGAGGCACGGAGGCACAGAGACAGAGAAGGATGTTTTGTGGGGGATCTATCCAAGCATCTCGATCTCCCCTGTATACGTCAGGGCCCGCCAATCACCCAACAAACCCCAAGTCAGTCTCTGTGCCTCCGTGTCTCTGTGGTTTGCAGT
>DATHMJ010000384.1:0-3290 GCA_035487215.1 Gemmatimonadales bacterium | reverse complement strand
GTATGATGTCGCCGGGCAAGCGGATTCCGCCATCGCGGTCTACGAGCGCTATACGGGAAGGCCCTACGTGTTCCGGATGTTCCCGGACGCGGTCTGGCTCGCTCGCACGTACTACCGTTTGGGTGAGCTGTACGAGGAGCGCGGGGAGCGGGTGAAGGCCGCCGACAATTACACCAAGTTCGTGCGCCTCTGGCAGGATGCCGATCCCGAGCTTCGAGCCAAGCTGTTGGACGCGAAAGCTCGGCTCAAAGCGCTGACCGGGGAGCACTCGACCACATAGCCGCGCGCTCTGGCCCCCACCCCGCCGCAGGGATATTGTAGGTTCGGAACCCCGTCGCGAGCGGCCCTTTGGCAGATCCGATTGTCCGGCTGACTCAAGCCCTGGCCGGACGGTACGTGCTGGAGCACGAGATCGGCAGCGGCGGGACTGCGGTCGTCATCCTCGCACGTGACCTGCGTCACGAACGGTTGGTGGCGATCAAGGTGTTGCGTCCCGAGCTGGCCGCCTCGCTCGGTGCCGACCGGTTCCTCCGCGAAATCAAGATCGCCGCCGGGCTCACCCACCCCCACATCCTCTCGGTTCACGATTCGGGCGAGGCCGACGGTCTCCTCTACTACGTCATGCCGTACGTGGAGGGGGAAAGCCTGCGCGCTCGGTTGCAGCGCGAGGGTGCCCTCCCGGTCGACGACGCTCTCCGGATCGCGCGGGAAGTGGCGGATGCTCTGTCGTACGCGCACTCGCGCGGCGTGGTGCACCGCGACATCAAGCCGGGGAACATTCTCCTCATCGGCGGGCACGCGGTCGTCGCGGATTTCGGCATCGCGACCGCCGCCGGCGCCGAAGGTGACGCGCTCACCGATTTCGGTCTCGTGGTAGGAACTCCGGCGTACATGAGTCCCGAGCAGGCGGGCGGCGGGGCGGCGGTGGATGGTCGGAGCGATCTGTACAGCCTCGGATGCGTCGTCTACGAGATGCTGACCGGCAAGCCTCCCTTCACCGGCGTCTCGGCACAAGCGGTGCTCGCCCGCCACTCGCACGATCCGCCCGCACCGGTGCGCTCGCATCGGCCCTCGGTGCCGATCGAAGTCGACGCCATCGTGCAGCGACTGCTGGCCAAACTTCCCGCCGATCGTTACGCGACGGCTTCCCAATTCGTCGCGGCGCTTCCGTTGGACACCGGCGAGCCGGGTGCCGGACCTCCGGCCAAGCGCCGAATTGGCCTCCGCACCTGGGGCGGAGCCGTCGCCGCGGCCGGCCTCATGGCCGCGGTGCTGCTCACCCGACCCCAATCCGGCGCGGCACTCGACGAGTCGCTCTATCTCGTGTTGCCCTTCCAGCACCGGGGCCAGTCGGCGCCGGTCCTGCTCGATGGCGATCGCTGTGAATCGCTGTTGCACCAGGCGCTGGCACGCTGGCGCGGCGTCTCCGTGGTGGATCCGCTCTGGGTGCGCGACGCCGGATCGCGCCGGGGCCCCGCTCCGCCGTCGCTCGAGTCAGGCATGGCGATGGCGCACGTCCGCGGCGCGGGTGCGATGGTATCCGGTGAGGTTTGGCAAGCCGGCGACACGCTCTTCGTGCGCGGCGCCGTCTACGACGTCTCGGGCAAGGGCCGAGTCCTGCGCGAGCACACGGTCCGACTCAACCCAGACCTGAGCGACGCGTGGACCCGGTTCGAGGAGTTGGCCGACGCGCTGGTGACCGGTAGTCCGCCGCCCACGTCGGCAAACGGCTTCGGCACGCGATCCTTGGCCGCCTGGCGCGCCTACGACGCCGGACGAGAGGCGCTGCTCGCGTGGGATCTGCCCACGGCACGGCACCAGCTCGAGGTGGCCGTCGTGACCGATCCCGGGTACGCCGAGGCCAACCTGGCGCTGGCCACGGTTATGAGCTGGAACGGCGACCACGCCTCCGACTGGCGCCGGCCCGCGGCCGCCGCCGTGGCCGCCGACACCCAGCTCCAGCCGGAGACTCGCCGGGAGGCGAAGGCATTGCTCAACCTGGCCGACGGGCGCTTCGTCGAGGCGTGCGACGACTACCGGGAGCTGACTCGGCGCGACTCGCTGGATTTCGGGGCCTGGTTCGGCCTGGGCGAGTGCTTGGCGCGCGACCCTGCCGTGGTGCCCGACTCGCGGAGTCGATCGGGCTGGAGCTTCCGTACCAGTTACCACTCGGCCGCCAACGCCTATCGGCGCGCGCTCGAGACGTACCCCTCGGTGCATCGCGCCTTCAACGGATTCGCGCTGGGACGGATCACCGGCGTGCTGCCGACCGAGCCGAACCAGTATCGACTGGGCTTCAGCCTGCGCCCCGACACCGTGTGGATGGCGGCGTTCCCGTCGCTGGACCACGACACCCTGGAATATGTGCCTTGGCCGCTCGCGGACGTCCTGGGCGGCAAGCGTGAGGCAAATCCGCCGACGACCGCCACCGCGGTCGCCTACTCGCGTGAGACCTTGCGCGGCATCGCCGCGACCTGGCTGCGCGCGTATCCCAAGAGTCCCGATGCGCTCGAGAGCTATGCGGCCGCGCTCGAGCTTGCGGGCGAGCTGGACGATTCCGCCAGCATCGAGCATTCGGCGCTCCGAGCGTTACTCGCGGCCCGAGCCGGCACGAGCGACTCCACGCAAGCGACGCGGCTGGCACGGATGGAGGTCAGAGTCAGGCTCAAGCTCGGGCAATTCGGCCCGGCCCGGCACCTTGCCGACTCCCTCCTGGCCGCGGTCCGCGATCCAACGCCGGACGAGGCGCAGTGGCTTGCGGGACTGGCGGCGCTGACCGGCCAGGCGAACCGCGCAGCCCGCCTCCTGAGTCAGACAGCAGGTCACTACGATTCGGTGCCCGCGGGCGGGCGCCTGACCAAAATCCCGGCGCCGCTCGCGGCGGCCGCGCTAGCGTATCTCGCGTTCGCATCGGTCGGCGGACCGACCGACAGCATCGCCAGCACTGCGCGGAGGACGTCGGAGCTGATTTCGAGCTACGTCGACGCGGAGCGCTCCGGGGATGTGCGCGCGGCGCTCATCGAGCCGCCGCTCGCGCTTTCGCTCGCCCGCCCGGGCGTACAACCTCCTCCATATCCGGCGACCGGCCATCACCCCCTGCTTCCCTTGTTCGCGGCGTGGTCGCGGGGCGATACGGCCCATGCTCGACGGGGACTCGACAGCCTCCGGGCGTTCCGGGGAGGCACCCGCCCTGGCGATTACTCGATCGAGGGCTCGCTGCTGGAGGCCTGGCTCATGACCCAGCTCGGCGACTCGGCAGCGGCCGCCGCGTTCCTCGACCTCTCCCTCAA
>DATHMJ010000383.1:0-6280 GCA_035487215.1 Gemmatimonadales bacterium | reverse complement strand
GGTGCTGTCGGAGATCGTGGTGCCCTGCTCCACCGAGACGTTCGGCCCGATCGTGCTGCGCTCGATGCGGACACCGTCCTCGATGTAAACCGGGTCACGAATGGTGACGCCCGAAAAATCCCGCCGGCGGGCCGCGCCCTTCTCGAGCAGGATCGCGTTGGTCTCGAGCAGCGTGTCCAGCTTGCCGCAGTCGTACCATCCGCCCACCTCCGCGGTGTAGATCCGCTTGCCGTGCTCGATCATCCACTGGAACGCGTCCGTGAGGTAGTACTCCCCCTTGTTGGGCGCATTGGCGAGCGTGTGATCGATGCCCTGCCAGAGGCTGTCCACCGCCCGGATATAGTAGAGACCGATGTTCGCCAACTTGGAGATCGGCTCCTTCGGCTTCTCGACGATCCGGGTCATGAATCGCTTCGCGTCGGTCACGACCACGCCGAAGCGCTGATAGTCCTCGACCTCCTTGGCCCAGATGATGCCATCGGCATCGAGCCGATTGATCAGGGTCAGATCCGCCTCGAACACCGTGTCGACGAAGATGATCAGGACCGGTCCGTGCACGAATGGGCGGGCGAGATTCACGGCACCCGCCGTCCCGTCCTGGACCTTCTGCTCGATGAAGCGCGAGGGATACTTGTAGCGCGCCCGAGCGTACGCTTCGACCTGCTCCTTGAGATGGCCGGTGATGAAAATCAGCTCTTCCACGTCCAGGCCCGCCAACCGGTCCATGACCCAATCCATCACCGGTCGCCCGGCCACCTTGAGGAGCGGCTTCGGCACGAGATACGTGTGGGGCCGGAGGCGGGTGCCCTTGCCCGCGAGAGGAATGATGACTTGCATGATCAGCCCCGCCCGTAGCGGTCCTGCAGGCGAACCAGATCGTCCAGCTCGGGCGTGGATGCTTCCAGCACGTCGCTGTCCTGTACCGCCTCGATCTGGTGAATCAGCTTGGCGGGAATGTGCACCGTCTCACCCGCGCGGAACGGCCGGGAGACCAGATCGTTTCCCGGCTGCGTACGGAGGATCAGCTCGCCGCGGAGGACATGCATCGTCTCGTCTTTGAAGTTGTGATATTGGAGACTCAAGATGTGGCCCGCCTTCACGTGAAGAACCTTCCCCACGTAGCGGTCGGTCCGGGCCCACACGAGCTCGTAGCCCCACGGCTTGTCCACCCGGTATGGCACGTCGGGCATCACCCCTCCGCGTAGTGAAGTTTGAACGCCGTTGGATGGGCAACACACGCCCGCACGCACACGCCGCAACCCACACACCCCTCTTGCCGCACCGCGGGGTGACCCGTGTCGTCGATGACGAGTGCGGCCGATCCCACCGGACACGCATCCGCGCAGGCGCGGCATTCGGTCCCATGGAACGTGAGACACCGCTCGGGCAGGAATTCCAGCTCCGCCAGCCGGTAACCCGTCCATCCGTCGGGCGGAACCGTCAGGGCATCCGTGGGACAGGCCCGGGCACACGGCATGTCGGTGCACACGACGCACGGCTGGCGGTCCGGCTCCAGATACGGCGTGCCTGCCGCCAGGCCGCCGTCGGTCGGAACGGCGACGATCGCTTGGACCGGACAGACCGGGATGCACGCGCCGCAGCGAGTGCAAGCGGCGAGGAACGCCAGCTCCGGCAACGCTCCGGGCGGCCGGACGTAACGCCGCTGGACGAATTTTCTCTCCGTCTCCGCCACCACCCGCTCCAGCCACTCGCCGAATACGGAGCGGAGCAGATCTCGGCGGTCGCCGTAGGTGGGGAACATGCGAGGTGCTCTCGAGCGTTAGGCGCCGGGAAAGATAACCGGCGCGTTTGGGTTACGAGCAGCGCGGTTCGGGTAGCGTGCTCGGTGGACGAGCCCATCAAGTTGGCGCCATGGGCGCCATTTACGCCAAACTGCGCATCCATCTGGTCTGGAGCACCCGCGGGCGCCGTCCGTGGCTCGATCGCGAATGGCACGGGCGGCTCTTCGCCCGGACCGACGCGCTCGCCGCCGCTTTGGGAGCCCGTCTCGTGTCCGCGGGAGCGGGTCGGGACCATCTCCATCTGTACGTCGAGCTGCCCGCGGCGCTGGCGCTTGCCCCCTTGGTGGAACGCCTCAAGCGGGGTACCACGCAGTGGATCCGGCGCACCTTCCCGCATCGACAGGAGTTCGGCTGGCAGGAGGGATACGCGGCCTTCAGCGTCTCGCCCAACGATGATACCCGCTTGCTGGACGATCTGCGGCATCAGGAGGTGCGGCATCGCGAGCGTGACTTCGCCCGGGAATACTTGAGCCTCCTCGAGCTGCACGGGGTTCCGTACACGCTCCAGGAGGCTCTGAATTGACTCGAGCGCCCGGTCAGCGGGTGATGAGCTGCCTCCGAAGGCGGGTGAGTCGCCGGCGCACCGACCCGTCGTACACCCGCTCCCCCACGCGTACCACGGCGCCACCGAGGATCTCGGGGTCCGTGCCGAAGCTCGCGATCACCTGCTTGCCGAGCGCCCGACTCAGCGCCGCCTCGACCCGTTGCTTGAGCGCCTCGTCCGGCGTGCGCGCCAGCGTCACGCCGGCCCGAAGCCGGTTGAGCTTCACGTCGAGCAGCGCGGAATACTCGGTGGCGATATAGCGCAGCAACGGGCCCCGCCCGCGCCTCACTACCGCTTGCAGGAAGAGCACGAACTCCCGGGGCGCGCCCTTGAGGCCGGCGCCGATGATTCGAGCCTTCTCGCTCTTGGGAACGCGTGGCGACATGAGCATGTCGGCGAGCGCCGGCGTCGTCTCCAGCGCGCCGGCCACGGCATCGAGCAACTCGCCGTAGTCGCCCGTGCGCCCGCTTCGCTCCGCCAGCTCGAAGAGCGTTTCCGAGTAGTTGCGGGCGATCGTAACCGGTCTCACTTACCCGGCTCCAGGGTCGCCAGGTAACTCTCGATCAGCTTCCGGTCGCTTTCCGCGGTGAGGCGCTCGCCGATCAGCTTGGAGGCCGCGGCGAGCGAAAGGTCCACCGCCTCACGCCGCAGCTCCACCACCGCCCGCTCCCGCTCGGAGGCGATCTCGCGCCGCGCGCGCTCGAGCAGCTCCTCCTGCTCCTGCCTGGTCTTCTCCAAGGCCAGCGCCCGCTCCCTCTCGGCGGCCGCTCTCGCCTCGGCCAGCAAAGCGGTCGCCTGGCTGCGACCATCAGCCAGCAGCTTCTTGTGCTGCTCCAGGAGCTTCGCCGACTCCGCCCGGTTGCGCTCCGCCTCCGCGATCTGTTCCTCGAGCCGCTTCTCCCGCGCCTCCACCGCGCCCAGAAGCGCTGGCCACGCGAATCGGCGGAGCACCAGGAACAGGAGCGTGAAGACGACCAGCGTCCAGATCATGAGACCGCCGTTGACCACCAGCGGCCCGCTCGCCTGTCCTTCGTCAGCCACCACGGGGCCCGCCCCGACCAACGTTGCCGCCAGGGCGAGCCAGAGCGATTGCTTCATGCCTCCCCCGCTCAGAACGTGATCTTTCCCTGCATCAGAAGCGCGATGACAGCGACGAACAGCGCGACACCTTCGATCAGCGCCGCGAAGATCAGTCCGGCCGTCTGGATACGGGCGCTGTTCTCCGGCTGGCGGGCCATTCCCTCCGCCGCGGAGCCACCGATCCGCCCGATGCCGACTCCGGCGCCCAAGACCGCGAGGCCCGCGCCGAGTCCGGCGCCGATCAGGCCGTACCCCTTGCCGGCGCCGGCAGCCGCGGCGTCCTGCAGCAGGGCAAGCATGTGCAACATGTAGTGCTCCGTCGTAGACGGGAGATCCATGTCGGTTGCGCCCGCCGCGCGTGAGCCGGTTCTCCCGGACCGACTTCGCTTCGGTGGCCCGCCGGCGTCCCGGCTGAAGCGTCGGGACAGCGGGCATCGTCCGCCATTCGGCGGACTACGTGAAGGAGCGACGCGAGCGCACGAGGCTCCTTGGGGAGCCGTTAGCTATTAGCTAACAGCTACAGGCTACTCTAGTGCTCCGCCCGCATCAGGCCGATGAATACGGCGGTGAGCAGCGTGAACACGAACGCTTGCAGAAACGCGACGAACAGCTCCAGCATCATCACCAGCGTCGCCATGACCGACGCCACGCCGCCGACTATGTAACTCTGGAAGGCGAACGTGAGTCCGATCAGGGCCAGCACCAGCGCATGGCCCGCGGTCATGTTGGCGAAGAGTCGTACCGCGAGCGCGAACGGCTTGGCCAGCTTGCCGATCAGCTCGATCGGCGTCATCACGAGCAGCATGATCGGCTTGAGGAACGTCGGCAGGCCGGGCGGCAGGTAGAAAATCGTCCCCATGTAGCCCTTGAAGCCGAGGGATCGCATGCCGGAGATCTCGATGACGACGAACGCGAGCAGCGCCAGGCCGCCGGTCACCGCGATGTTGCCGGTCGCGGTGGCTCCCCACGGTAGAAGGCCCAGGAGGTTGCAGGCCAGAATGAAGAAGAACGTCGTCAGCAGGTAGGGCACGTAGCCCTCGCCGTGCGGCCCGACGTTCGGCAGGATGACTTCCTGCCGGATCCAGAGGGCGGTCGCCTCCATTGCGCCGGCGAAGCCCTTGGCCGGCCTGCCCTGTGCCTGCGCGTGGGCCACGGATCGGGCACTCAGAATAAAGATGAGCGCGACGATCGTCGCGGCGATGAGCGCGAAGACGGCGTGCTTGGTGGGCGAGAAGTCGAGTACCAGCGAGCCGATGCGGACCGGCGGGAACGAGGGCAGGTGCCACTCGACGTAATACGGAGGCTTCCAGTACGGCAGCTCGATTTCGTGCGAGTTGGCGAGATGGCCCAGGATGTCGATCTCGCGCTCGCTCTGGGCGTGCGGCGCCTGCGCGGCCTGGAACGCCTCCTTGGTGACGGGCGCCTCCTGTCCCACCGCCCGTCCCGCGACGAGCGCAAGCAGCAGCGCAACCGATCCCAACAGCCGCACGAAGCCGTTCACCGTACCGGAGTCCGTGAATATTGGAAAGCCGAAACGATGCCCTCGAGCGCCAGCGACACGACCAGGAAGCCCACGAGCGCCAGCATCACCGGCGCCGCCGACCACCCAAGCGCCGGCACCACCAGCAGCCCCGTCACCGCGACTACTAATAGTCGAAGGAGCATGCCAAGCACCCAGACGGCGAAGAAGCGCTCGCGGCCGAGAGAGCTGACCAGCCACCAGCCCAACGGCCCCTGAACGAGAAGCGTGATACCCAGCGCAAGCAACCACCCGGCGCGCCATGGGCTGGGCAGCGCTCTCACCACTGCCACTCCCCCGACGCCGAGCGCAAGCATGCCACAGAGATAACGGGCACCCGCGCTCACCGGCGGTCCTTATCGTCCTTGTTCAGCGTTCGAAACAGCGAGTACAGCGTGCCACCCAACGCCAGGAAGGTGCCGAGAATGGTGAAGAGGCCACCCGTCCCCACCTTCCGGTCCGCCCACTGACCCAGCAACACGAACACGAGGATCGTGACCGCGAACTGAATCCCCAGGCCGGCGTACCGCGCCGGGCCCGGCCCCCCGCCACCGAGCTGCTTGGGGTCTGGCACGGCGAGAACGTACACCCTTGTGAAATATTTCGCAAGCGATAAATCGGCCATTTCTCAGGACCTGAAGCTGGCGAATCCGGCCGGTTCGCAGGTAATGTGGAGGTTCCCCGGTCCCCGGACTCGCATGACCGCCACGGAACCCGCCGCGCACGACGACGTCCGCCAGCTCGAGCGCCTGGCGAGCGCGGTCACCGCCCTTCGGCGACAGGTGGCCCAGCGGATCGTGGGTCAGGACGACGTGGTCGAGGGGATTCTGACCGCGGTGCTCGCGGGGGGGCATGCGCTCCTCATCGGCGTACCGGGCCTCGCGAAGACGCTGATGGTGCAGACCATCGCCGAGGCGCTCAACCTCTCGTTCAATCGGGTCCAGTTTACGCCCGATCTCATGCCGAGCGACATCACGGGCACGGAGATCATCGAGGAAGACCTCACGACCGGCAAACGAGCGTTCCGCTTCGTGCATGGACCGGTGTTCGCCAACGTGGTCCTGGCGGACGAGATCAACCGGACCCCCCCCAAGACGCAGGCCGCACTGCTCCAGGCCATGCAGGAGCATCAGGTCACCGCCGGCGGCACCACGTACCACCTCCCCGATCCGTTCTTCGTGCTCGCGACCCAGAACCCCATTGAACAGGAGGGCACGTATCCGTTGCCCGAGGCACAGCTCGACCGCTTCATGTTTGAGCTACGGGTGAGCTACCCCAGCCGCTCGGAGGAAGAAGCGATCGTGGAGCAGACCACCGGTGCCGTGCGCGGACGGC
>DATHMJ010000382.1:0-3003 GCA_035487215.1 Gemmatimonadales bacterium | reverse complement strand
GCTGCCGGCCGGCGTTACGCAAGATGTGGTCGACAAGGGAAAGGCCATCTTCACGGGTGCCGGCAATTGCTACGCGTGTCACGGACAGAACGCGCAGGGGATGCTTGGGCCGACGACGAATCTCGTCGACCATACCTGGCTGCATAGCGATGGGTCGTACCAGGGCATTATCGCGTACATCAAGAAGGGCGTGACTAAGGAAGAGTCGAAGAGCGGCATTCCGATGCCGCCACGCGGCGGATCGAATATCACCGACGAGCAGGTGAACCAGGTCGCGGGTTACGTCTGGTCCATCAGCCACGGCAAGAAATAGCGGCGCAGCAGCACCGGCAACCGGGCATGAGGGGGCGACGTCGGGTCGCCCCCTTTCTCGTTACCTTGGGAGCATGAGTCCCTCGCTCCCCGGCCTTCCCGCCTCATGGAGCCGGGTCGCCCGCGACTATCGGCGACACATCGCTCCCGACTTCCTGCCTCCAGCGCGGCGGTTGTGCCAGGCGCTCGCGATCAGCTCGAATGACACAGTGCTCGACCTGGCGTGTGGCCCGGGGACGGCGGCGATCGCGGCGTTGGCGGTCGGCGCCGCGCGCGTGGTCGGTATCGATTTCGCGCGAGGCATGATCCAGGCGGCCCGCGAGGAAGCCGCCCTGGCGGCGCGGGCCTACTTCGGTGTGGCTGACGTGCTCGCGCTGCCGTTCGCGGACGCGCAGTTCGACGCCGTGATATCGAGCTTCGGGCTCATCTTCGCGCCCGATCCCGTGCAAGCCTCCGCGGAGGCCGCTCGCGTGCTCCGGAGCGGCGGACGGATCGGACTCCTCGCGTGGCCCGCTGACGGATCGATCCGCGCCTACCAGGACGCGGCCTTCCACTACCTCGCCGTGGCACCGAGCGCGCACGATCCCTTTGAGTGGGGCGTTCCGGCTCAGGCGCTCGGCTGGCTCGGCCGCACGTTCGAAGGAGTGGCGTTCGAGCCGGTAGACGTGCCCTTCGACGCGGATTCACCCACCGAGGCGTGGCGCTTGCTCCGAACCGCGACGGGACGCGTCGCCGCCGCCTACGCGGACCTCGACGCCCCCACCCGCGTCCGCCTCGACGCGGAGATGGAGCGATTCTTCGAGCCGTTCCGAGCGGACGACGGACACGTGCACTGGCCACGCCAGGCAGTCATCGTTCACGGAATCCGCGCATGAACCGCCTTGGCGACGCCCCGTCCGCTTACCTCCGATCGGCGGCGCATCAACCGATTCACTGGTACCCTTGGGGTGACGATGCCTTCGCCGCCGCGCGCGCGGCGGACAAGCCGATTCTTCTCGACATCGGTGCCGTGTGGTGTCACTGGTGCCACGTCATGGACGGCGAGTCCTACGAGAATCCGGCCATCGCCGAGCGCCTCAATTCGGATTTCATTTGCATCAAGGTCGATCGGGACGAGCGGCCCGATGTCGACGCTCGGTACCAGCGGGCGGTCCAGGTCCTCACCCGGCAGGGTGGCTGGCCGCTCACCGCCTTCCTCACACCGGAAGGCCAGGTGTTCTATGGAGGCACCTACTTCCCGCCGGACGGCAAGTACGGGCGTCCAGGGTTCCAGTCCGTACTCGAGGCGGTGCTCGATGCCTGGCGGCATCGTCGGGGCGAGCTCGACGGCCAGGCCAGCGCGATTCGGGGAGCGGTCGAGCAGGACGGGGCCGACATCGCTGCCGGAGAGCTCTCGCCCGATCTGATCGACACCGGCGTGCGGCAAATGCAACGCGTCTTCGATCCCGAGAACGGCGGATTCGGCGGCCAGCCCAAGTTCCCCCACCCCGCGGCGATGCAACTGCTACTCGCCCAGTGGTGGGATGAGCGCAGACCCGAGGTGCGAGAGGTCGTCGAGCGCACGCTCCAGGGCATGGCGCGCGGCGGCATGCACGACCACCTCGGCGGCGGATTTCATCGGTACAGCGTCGACGCCGAGTGGATCGTGCCTCACTTCGAGAAAATGGCGTACGACAACTCGGAGCTGCTGCGGGCGTATTGCGACGCCTATGCGGCGTTCGGCACGTCGACGTATGCCGACGTGGCGCGCGGCATCGTTCGCTGGGTGCGTGAGGTGATGGCCGACCCCGATGGGGGTTACGCCGCGAGCCAGGACGCGGATGTGGGTCTGGATGACGACGGGGACTACTTCACCTGGACTCGGGACGAAGCCGCCGCGGTGCTTTCCCCCGACGAGCTGGCGGTCGCGGCCGCCCATTACGACATCGGGACCGCCGGCGAAATGCACCACAACCCGGCAAAGAATGTCCTCTATGCCGCGGTACCGATCGAACGCGTGGCGGCGAGTCTGGGGAAAATGGAGCCTGACGCGCGGCGCCTGCTGGAGAGCGCTGAAATCAAACTGCGTGCGGCGCGGGCGCGCCGAGAAGCACCCTTTGTGGACCGGACGCGCTACGCCGGCTGGAACGCCATGCTCGTATCGGCGATGCTGCGAGCCGGGGCGGTACTTCCCGACGCCTGGGCCGCGGCGCACGCGCTCAAGACGCTCGCGCGCCTTCGCAACGAGAGTCCCGAGCCGGACGCGATTCCCCATACCTCCGGCGGGATCGCGGCCCTGCTCGAGGACCAGGTCCAAACGGCGGCGGCCGCGCTGGACGCATACGAATCGACCGGCGACGATCACTGGCTTGACTGGGCAGAAGCCATCGCCAATCGGGTCTGGCGCGACTACCGCGACCCAGAGGGCGGCCTGTTCGATCGCGCAGGGGGCGGGGGCGAAGGCTTGCTCGGCGCTCGAATCAAACCCATCGAGGACGCGCCCACGCCCTCCGCCAACGGGGTCGCCGGCATCGTGTTCGCGCGGCTCGCCGAAGTGGTCGGTGCTGAGCCGTGGCGCGGGCGCGCGACCCAAGTACTGCGCGCCTTTGCCGGGCGCGGGGCAGATCTCGGCCTGCACGGCGCAACCTACCTTCAGGCTGTTGATTGGCTTGTGCACCCGAGCACCCACCTCGTCGTCGTCGGGCCGAGCCA
>DATHMJ010000381.1:0-3864 GCA_035487215.1 Gemmatimonadales bacterium | reverse complement strand
GGCAATATGCATGAGCAACGCGGCAAGAGGAGCATCTTCGAGCTTGTCGTCCGGCACGCCGTCCACGGGAGTCCCGCTATCGAGCGTGACACGCGCATGGCCGAACAGCCAGAGGGGAAGTCCATCGAGCGCCGCGAGCAGCCGCCGGTTGAGCGGCAGGCTCTCGCCGTTCAGCGTAATGACGCCAAGCGTGGGGCGCTCGTGCTGCCGGCGCGAGTGCACGACAAAACCGTAGGTTAGCGCCGGATCTTGGGCGCCCGACCGACGGAGCGCAGCCCGGAGCTTCTGCTGACTGAACGCGATCGTGTGGTACGGGACCACATCGTCTCCTGGTGCATTGGCGCTGGGGAACGCTCGGCTCGGTCGAGCATAGTTCGTGCCATGTGAGGATTTGCGTCATTTTGTCGTGCTCGTCGCGGCACGCATGATGCCATTGACTCCCCCTACTGCCTAGGTAGCTTGGGCCCATGTTCTGCTCCCGCTGCGGCAGCGAGATCAGCGGCACCTCCAAATTCTGTCCCTCCTGCGGTCTTGATCTCACGGCGACCACGCCCGTACGGGCGATGGCCACTGGAGTCGTGGCCGAGCTCGACCTCGTGCGCGAGGCGCTCACCACGGAGTACGAGATCATCGAGGAGCTGGGGCGCGGAGGGATGGCGCTGGTCTTTCGTGCGAAGGACCGACACCTCGAGCGCGAGGTGGCGGTCAAAGTGCTGCCGTTCACCCTGGCGTTCGACGCGGAATTCGTGGAGCGCTTCCAGCGCGAGGCGCGGACGGCCGCGCAGCTCGAGCATCCCAACATCATTCCGATTTACCGAGTCGGCCGCTCCGGGAGAGTCATCTATTTCGTCATGAAGTATCTGCGGGGTGGCTCGCTCGCGACCCTCCTGGGCGAGCGCAAGACCCTCACGCCGCCGGAAATCCGCCGGGTACTGGTCGAGGCCGGCAGCGCGCTCGGCTACGCCGCGCAGCGCGGCATCGTCCATCGCGACATCAAGCCCGACAACATCATGTTCGACGAATTCGGCCAGTGCGTGCTGACCGACTTCGGCATCGCCAAGGCCGCCTCGGGCGGCCGGCTCACGGGTACCGGCATGTCCATCGGCACGCCGCACTACATGAGCCCGGAGCAAGCCCGCGCTCAACCCATCGACGGTCGGAGCGACATCTACAGTCTCGGCGTCGTGGCCTACCAGTCGCTGGCCGGTACGGTTCCCTACGACGGGGAAGACAGCTTCTCGATCGGCTACAAGCACATCACCGAGCCGATCCCGACGCCGCAGCTCATCAACGCCGATGAGCGCCGGTTGTTCGAGGTGATCAAGCAGATGCTGATGAAGGATCCGGCCGACCGCTTCCAGACCTGCGAGGAGCTGATCGCGTCGCTCCAAGGTCAGCCGATCTCTACGACGGGCTTCCTCCGCGGGAGCACGGGCGCCGGCGCAGTGCCGCCTCGCGCGGCGACCCCACCCCGCTCGGAGAGCCCGCCCCGCTCGGCGGCCGCGCCCGCCGTCGCGCCCGCGATCGCGAGCCAGCCGACCACGCCGATCAACTCGCCATCGGTGGAGCGCCGCGCGATGCCGCGGCCCGAACGGCGCATCGCCGACCGCTCGCCGGTGATGCGGCGAGAAAAGACCAATCCGGCTCTCTGGGTCGCGCTGGTCCTCGTTGCCCTCGGCGGTGGCGGGTACTTCTACTATCAATCGCGGGCCGAAGCGGACAGCCCGGCGGCGACCAAGGCCGACTCTGCCACAGCGGACACGACCACCAAGTCGACGACGCTCGCCGGCCACGACACCACCCGGACCGATTCGGCCCGCGCACCCGCGGCGGCGACGTCGACACCGAGCCCGGCGCCCGGGACATCCGCGAAGCCTGTGCCCACTCAGACCGCTCCTCCGCCGGCGCCAACCGCGCCCGCGCCTGCTCCGACGTCTCGGCCGCCGCGTGCCGACCAGCCGGCGGCACCGTCTACCGCGGCTCCCGGCGACAGCGGTGGGATCCGCATCGTCAATATCCCCCGCGGCTCGGATGTCCTGATCGACGAGAAGCCGGTCACCGATCCGGTTACCCACTTGGCGCCTGGTCCCCACGCCATCGCCATTTCAGCGCCGCTCCACAACTTCTACGCGGACACCGTCGTCGTAGAGCCGGGCAAGATCACCGAGATTCGACCTCAGCTCACGCGCCTCGGCGCGCCGTTGCCACCGAGGGTGCGCCGGGAGCTGGGCGCTCGTGGCGTAAGCACCTGCGCGCCAGGACCGGCCTACAACGCCGACGGCTCGTGCTTCGACGAGCGTCCGAAGCCCGTCGCCCCACCGTTCGTCCCCGTGCCGGCCGATGCGAGCGAGCCGCATCCGCGGCCATCGATCCTTTGGGTGAAGGTCTCGCCCGAGGGGAAGACGGTCGAGGTGCAGCCGCTTCGCCCGTCCAACGACGCCGCCTTCGAGCGTGACGTTCACGAGTTCGCCCAACAGCTCTCCTGGTACCCGGCGACCAAGGGTGGACAGGCCGTCGAGGGCTGGACCCAGATGATTTTCAGGCCCCAGCCGTAGTGCCCACGGTCGACCGCGCCGCCTTCATCGCTCCCACTGCCGTCGTCCTGGGCGACGTGACCCTCGAGGCCGAGTCCAGCATCTGGTATCAGGCGGTGGTCCGGGGCGATCTGGCTCCGATCGTGATCGGCGCGCAATCCAACATCCAGGACGGGACCATCGTCCACGTCGACACCGGCTTCCCCTGCACGGTCGGCCGCCGAGTCGGGGTCGGGCACCGGGTGATCCTCCACGGTTGCGTGGTCGAGGACGATTCGCTGATCGGCATGGGTGCCGTGCTCCTCAACGGGGTGCGGATCGGCACCGGCAGCGTGGTGGCTGCGGGGGCCGTGATTCCGGAGGGCGTGGTGGTGCCGCCGGGCTCGCTGGTCATGGGCGTGCCGGGCCGGATCGTACGGCAGGTCGATCCCGAGCTGAGCCAGCGGATTGCGGCGACGTGGGGGCACTACGTCCGGATGGCTCGGGAGCACCGGGCCGGGCGCTATCCGGCGGCGGGGGCGCAGTGACGCGACGCTGGCGAGGTGGTTATTTTTGTGATGTGAGAAACGAGATCTCGCGTCGTGACGCGACTTTTACAAGGGATTGTGCGAGCATGTGGGTTGGTCTAGCTTGGCCCTCCGTTTCGGTGGATCCCCCGTCTGCCGGAACCAGACCGTTTGCACGCACGCACGAATCCTTCACAAGCCGGGGTCGCCCATGAATCCGTCCACCCCACGGGACGCTGTCACGCTGTCGTCCAATGCCGTCACGGTCCTCGAGAAGCGCTACCTCATCAAAGACGATGCAGGGAAGCCGGTCGAGACCCCCAGCGATCTGTTCTGGCGCGTCGCCCGGACGATCGCTGAGCCGGACCGCCGGTACGGCGCGTCAGCCGGGGCGGTAGAGGCGTTGGCGGAGGCGTTCTATGGATTGATGGCCGACCGGCTCTTCATGCCGAACTCCCCGACGCTGATGAACGCGGGCCGGCCCCTGGGCCAGCTGTCCGCGTGCTTCGTGCTGCCGGTGGACGACGCCATCTCCAATGGCCGAAGCGGCATCTACGACACGCTCCGCTCCATGGCCTTGGTCCATCAGTCGGGCGGGGGCACCGGCTTCAGCTTCTCTCGGCTGCGGCCCAAGAACGACATCGTCCGTTCCACCATGGGCGTGGCCTCGGGGCCGGTGTCGTTCATGTCGCTCTACGATGCCTCCACCGACGTGGTGAAGCAGGGCGGGACGCGCCGGGGCGCGAACATGGGGATCCTGCGGGTCGATCACCCGGACATCCTCGAGTTCATCGCCTGCAAGGACGACATCAGCAAGGTCACCA
>DATHMJ010000380.1:0-2368 GCA_035487215.1 Gemmatimonadales bacterium | reverse complement strand
ATCCCGCCGGCGCTCCTGCAGCGGGCGGATCAGGTGATCGAATAGTTGTCATCGTCTGCGCCGCTCTCAACGTGATGACGACGAGCGGGACCAACTTCGACGACCACGCCCTGACCGCGCTACGCACGCACCCTGGCGCGTGGCACTGCATGTCCTGCTGGGCGCGTGCCGCTGATCTGAGCGCGCCCGAGGACGTGACGCGGCTTCGCGCGCTCGCCCGTCGGCTTCGCCGCTTCTCGCGCACGCACGAGGTCATCAGCGCCGGCCCATGCGGCCGATGCGGTGGCGTGATGAAGGACGATCTGCTGGTGCGCGAGTGGGCCGCTCTACGGTGACGCGCCCGTCGCCTTCGACTTCTCGCGCCAGAGCTTGTAGCAGGCGTCGTGCGCGTACAAGAACACCCCGCTCCCCTGGATCTGCCGCTCAACCTGGGCCACCTCGATCGCGCGGAGGCGCGGACATGCCGGTCGGCCGCGAGAACCCGCCGGAGCTTCGCATGGATCTCGTCCTCCTCGCGGGCCACGACCACAAGCCAGTATCGTGGTCGGCCCGTCGTCTTCCGCGGAGGGAACTGCATCGAGGGCAGTACGCGATGCCCGGCTCGAGCTTACTTGCGGCCCCGCAATCCTCCCGTTGCGTCAACGCAGCGACGGGGATATCCCTCGTAGACCTCGTCGCGGATCGCAGAGGCATCCTTTACTCCTCCTGCCCGAACGGGCGCTGTGAGACTACCAGCCTCCGGCGACTCCGGCAATGTGCATGGTCCGGTCGGTCAGCCTTCTTGCAGGTGCATCGGACAACATAGGGCGCGAGTATAGGGCGAGAAGGGCCGGGCGCCCTGGTGGAGTAAGAAGTCGGTAGTACCCAGTCAATTCTGGAGGCCAATCTATATGGATCAGGAGACGCAAGCACATGTGTCTAACTTGACCAACCAGGCGATGGCGTGGGCGTTTGCCTTCGCGTCCCTCGCGGACGTGTTGATCCGAACGGGCGTCGTGAGCCGACAAGACCTCGATGACGCGGTCGGCGCGACGTTTGCGGATATTGCGGTCGATCGCGCCCTGGGCGCTTTCCAGTTCGAAGGGGCCGGCTTCGACGTCCCGTTGATCGAGCGCTATGCCCGGATGCTCCTCCACCTGCGCCCACAGGACCCGCCGTCGTGATCCCGAGGCGGTGCGGGCCCACCGAGCGCCCGATCACTTGCGGACGCCGCGGCACGTCCCTCGGGAAGGAGTCACAGCCGGGCCCTGGCACACACCTTGCCCCTTAGTCCTCGGAAGCCCAAACGGCACGTCCGGTGCCCCCTAAATCGGCCCAATTTATCCCGTCTGTGACAAGGAGGGTCCATGGACACGACCGACAACGTCATGACCACCGGAGCCGGCGTGCCCAGTCCGTTCCGGCGTCCGACTCCATCCCCCGCTCCGAGCCCGGTGTCACGACCCGCACCGACTGCTCGGGCGCTGACCCCGGTGCCGCCCGCGACGGTCGCCGCCACGCCGAGCTTACCGGCTCCGACCGTAGAGCATCAGCAGCTCGAGCGTCGGCGCCGGATTGGCGCCCGGTGGTTCTACTGGGTCGCGGCCGTCTCGCTGATCAACACCGTCGTCGCCCTCTCGGGCCAGCACTGGCGCTTCATCATCGGACTCGGCACGACTCAAGTCGCGAACGCCCTGGCCCTTCGCACCGGACGCGGCTGGGCGCCAGCTCTCGTTCTGGATCTTGTCCTAATTGGCGGCTTCGTACTGCTTGGCTATCTCGCGCTCCAGCGACACCTCTGGGCGTTCGCCGTCGGCTTCGCCGTATATGCCCTCGACGGGCTCGTCTTCCTGGCGGCGCGCAACTGGATCGGCCTGGGGTTCCATGTCTTCGTGCTGGTGATGGTCTTCAAGGGCTTACAGGCGGCGCACCAGCTGGACGCCGGCCGGGCCTAAATTCACTGGTCTGTCCTTATCGTCCTCCCCAGGGCGCGCCAGACGGCGACATCCTCCCCGGACGGGGCCGGGCGAGGGTCCGAGGGGCGCTGAACGGGCCCTTCCCGGCGCCCGCACGCTCGGCTACGCTGGTAGATCTCCCGCAAGGCAGAACATCATGACCGAGCCGTCCCACGGCCGCCAGATAGCCCGCGAGCTGGCCAACATCGCACGGACCGAACCATGAACCTCGAATGGGCCATCGCGGGGCTTCTGATCTGGCTCATCTCACTCGATACCTGCCTCGTGTGTCAGACGGTGCCTGAGCCCATCTTCGTCGGCTACTCCCTGCACGAGAGCGCGGCGGGCACGACGAAAAGACCTCAATGAACGAAGCCGAGACATGAATGGCCCAGGCCCACTCGATCCCGTCAAAGTCGCCCTGATCCGTGACT
>DATHMJ010000379.1:0-2616 GCA_035487215.1 Gemmatimonadales bacterium | reverse complement strand
GGCGTTCGGCGACAAGGTGGTGCTGGCGGGCCTGTCGCTCGACGTTCCGACCGGCTTGAACACGGTCATCATCGGCGCCTCGGGTAGTGGCAAGAGCGTCACGCTCAAGCTCGTCGTGGGACTCCTGGAGGCCGACAGCGGCCTGGTCGAGGTGGACGGCGAGAACGTCCCGGACCTCGACCGCGATCAGCTCGCCGAGCTTCGGGCGCACATCGGTTACGTCTTCCAGTTCGCGGCGCTATTCGACTCGATGACGGTCGCGGAGAACATCCGGCTGGGGCTCGTGAAGCGGGGGCTGGACGACGAGACGATCCGAGCCCGGATCGAACACAGCCTGGCCACGGTCGAGCTGAGCGGCCAGGAAGACCGCTATCCCGCGGAGCTTTCCGGTGGGATGCGGAAGCGCGTCGGCATCGCGCGGGCCGTGGCTCTAGAGCCGAGGTACATTCTATACGACGAGCCGACGACAGGGCTCGATCCCGTGACCTCGGCGGTCATGGACCGCCTCATGCAGCGCACCCGTGACCTCGGTGTCACCGGCCTCATCGTGACCCACGACATGCGGAGCGCCTTCACCGTCGGCGACCGGATCGCGATGCTCCACGAAGGCGTGATCCGCCAGGAGGGATCGGCCGCGGACATCCGCGGGACCACCGATCCGGTCGTCCGGCAGTTCATCGAGGGCCGGCCCGACGCCGTCGAGCCGCTGGCCCGGAGGTCGGCGTCGTGAAGCGCGGCAACGAATTCGCGGTTGGACTGGTCGTGCTCGCCTCGATCGCGTTGGTGATCGGCGGGGCGCTGTGGCTTAGCCAAACCGATATTCAGAAGCGCGCCATGACGCACACCGCGCGCTTCCGCACCGTCGGCGCGCTCGGCGTGGGCGCGCCCGTCACGCTCCGCGGCGTCAAGGTGGGACGGGTCGAAGCGATTCGGCTCGCGCCCGACGGCTGGGTGGATGCCGACCTCACGGTCGATCGGACGGTGGATCTTCCCACCAAGCCCGCGGTCATCTCGGCGTCGAGCAGCCTGTTCGGCGAGTGGGCCGCCAACATCGTTCCCTTCGAGCCGCTCCCGGACGATCCGAATGTTCGCGTCGCCCTGCTCGAGTCGGATGCGACGCCCGGCAATGCGTGGCCCGGTGCCACCCTGCCCGACATCGGCCAGCTCACCGCCCAGGCCAGCCGTATCGCCGGCGACGTGGCCGACGTCACCCAGCGCATCAAGGGCGTCTTCGACTCCACCGCCGTGCGCGACGTGCGCCGTAGTGTCAGCGACCTCACGCGGATCTCCGACCGCCTGGCCAAGTTCACCGACGAGCAGGCCAATCGGCTCGACAAGGTGAGCCAGAGCGTCGCCACGTCGGCAGACGCCTTCGCGGGCGTGGCCCGGGGCTTCGAGCGGACCGTGGCCCGGGTGGACAGCGCCACCAATGCCAATCAGTTCCAGGAGATCATGAACAACACCCGCGCCTCGAGCGTGGATCTCCGTCAGGCCGCGTCCGACTTCCGGTCGGTGATGGCGGCGGCGCGGGAGAACCAATCGAGCCTGGTGCGGGTGCTGCAGTCCGCCGACTCGCTGCTCGCGCGGCTGCAATCCCGCGAGGGTTCCTTCGGCCGACTCGCCACGGACACGGCCCTCTACGTCGAGACCACGCGGGCCGTGGTCGAGCTGCGCGAGCTGCTGGCCGACGTGAAGGCGAACCCGAAACGGTACTTCAAGGTCTCGGTTTTTTGATGGGGAAGCGACGGGCGGATACGGAAGTGAGCGCCGGCGGGATCGTCTTCCGCCTGGGCGACGATGGTACCCAGTACCTCCTCATCAAGGACTCCTACGACAATTGGGGCTTTCCCAAGGGCCATCTCGAGGACGGCGAGACGCCGGCCGAGGCGGCTCAACGGGAGACGGCCGAAGAGACCGGCCTCGCGGAGCTCGTGCTCCGCGGCCCGATCCGGGTGATCGACTGGCATTTCCGCTTTCGCGGCCGGCACATCCACAAGTACTGCCACTTTTTTCTGTTCGAGTCGGCCAGTGGGGAGCCGCAGCCGCAGCTGGAGGAGGGCATCACCGCGTTTCGCTGGGAGCCACTCGATCGCGCGCTCGACGCGCTCTCCTACGACAACGCGCGCGGGGTGCTGAAGCGCGCGGGTGAGATGGTGCGGACGCTGGTGGCGACGGGGCAGGGCCGGTCGCGCCCGCCGGCCGACGCGACCGGATCGTGACCGCGGTCGTCGCGCTCCTCGAAAGCCGCTCCGCCGCGCTGGCTCTGCGACGCTCCATCCCGAAGGGTGGTCCCCGCGTCATCAGCTGCCGCACCATCGCCGGACTCGAGCGTGCGCTCGAGACCCGGCTGGTCGACGCGATCGTTCTGGCGCCGCACACCACAATGCTCGGGGCATTGGCTGATCTCCGCCGCCGCCTCCCCGCCATTCCGGTCGTCGCGTACGCCCCGTTCCGCCCCGAGGATGGCGAGCTGCTCTCGGCCTGCGAGCGCCAAACGATCGCCGGCTTCGCCGTCGAGGGCGTGGACGATCCGGTCGTGGGCGATCTCGTGATCCGCTGCTCGCTCACCACCAGCCGGCGCCGGGCGATGGCCGACGGTCCCCGCCTGCTCCGGCT
>DATHMJ010000378.1:0-7379 GCA_035487215.1 Gemmatimonadales bacterium | reverse complement strand
GGGGACTCGACGAGCTACGAGGCCAACTGGCGCGCGGCGCTCGCGCTGATCACCCTCGGCGCGCGGACGCCGGATTCGATCAAGGACCCCGCCCGCGACTCTCTCTACATCCGGGCCGAGCGGTACGCCCGGCGGGCGGTGCGCGCCGACAGTCTCGGAGCCGACGGGCATTTTCTCCTCGCGCGAGCGATCGGTCAGACCGCGCTCACCAAGGGGACGAAGGAGCGTATCCGGCTCGCGTCCGAGGTTCGGAAGGAGGCACTGCGCGCGATCGAGCTGAATCCCCTGCACGACGGCGCGTACCATGTGCTGGGCCGATGGAACGCGGAGATCATGCGGCTGTCCGGGCTGAGCCGCTTCCTGGCGCGCCAGTTTTTGGGCGCGAGCGTGTTCAGCCAGGCGTCATGGGACGGCGCGATCACCAACCTCGAGCGCGCCGTAGAGATCGACCCGCGGCGCATCGTCCACCGGCTGGACCTCGCCGGGGTCTACGTGGACCGGAAGCGCTACGACGATGCGCGTCGGGAGCTGGAGGCCCTCGACACCCTGCCGATCCATGACTTCAACGACCCGGCGTACAAGACGGACGGCGCCGCGCTGCTCCGCAAGATCGGGTCGAAGCGGAACGGATCCTGACCCGTGCTCAGGGCAGATCAGGGATCGAGTCCCGGGCTTCCTCGGCCAACCGGTCGAGTCGCGCCTGGAGCCGGCGCCGACGGCGGGTGAGATCCCGGCGGGCCCGGTGGGCCGCGTCGTCGAGCCCCTCCCGGGCCCGCTCGCCAAGCTCCCGTGCCTGGCGCCCCAGGCGCTTCCGGAGGACAGATCCCTCCGCCGGCGCCACCAACATTGCGATCCCGGCGCCGATCAGGGCCCCGAGCACCATCCCGGCCACGAAGTTCGCCGTGCCCCTGATTCCACCCTTGGCGTCCTCGTCATCCCGGTCTGCAGACTCCCCCATAACCCACCTCCTGACCGGGTTACGTTAGTCTCCGGCGGAGACTGGCGTCAACCTTCGCGACATGTCGAGAAATTGGGGGGCAACCACGAGAAATCGAACACCGTTCCCCCTCTGGTACCCCGGCCCTTATTATGCGTAGCGGGTAGGCTACTCAATCCGGACGAGCCACCATGACGATCTCAGCACCGGTGACCGACGACGTCGACCGGCTCCAGGCGCGAATCGACACGCTGGAGCAGGAAAAGCGGCATTTGCTTGCCGTCGTCGAGATCCTCCAGGAGATCGCCGGCTCCCTGCATTTCGTCGATGTGGTCCAGGCGGTGACGCGTCGGCTGGGTGAGGCATTCGGTCTGGATCGGTGCTCGATTTTCTTGGCCGAGCGGGGCGGTGAAACCGTGCGGCTCGTCGCCAGCTACGAAGACCCGAGCATCCGAAATTACGTGGTGGATCTCGCCCGCTACCCCGAGCTTCGGCGGGCGCTCGAGACCGGGCAAACCGTTTTCATCCCGGATGTGACCGCGGACACTTCGCTGCGCCACGCGCACGACTCTCTCGCTTCGCGCCGGGTGAAGAACATCACCGTCATTCCGATCACGTGGCGCGGAGCGCCGATCGGCGCGATCTTCCTGCGAACTTTCCGGGACGGGCCGGCGTTCACCGAGGCGGACGTGCATTTCTGCCAGGTCGTCGCCAGCCTCACGGCCAAGGCCCTCCGGAATGCCCACCGGTTCGAGCGGCTGCAGCTCCGGCGGGGTGAGGATCCAGCGGGACGAGCGGCGGACCGGGAGCGGGCGGCATTGGTCGGCTTCATGCGGCGCCTGCTCGACGCGTTCGCGGCCAAGGAGGAGCCGTGGGGCGAAGGGGCGCTGGCCCGGGCAAGCACGGCCGAGGTGGACCGGCTCGTCGGGGTAGCGATGACGGTGCTCTCCCAGGAGGCCGCCGGGCGGTGAGCCCTGGCGGCGCCCCCGACCGCGCGCAGCGGGCGGAGGCTCTCCGCCACCAGATCGAGCGGGCCAATCGCGCGTACTACGTGCTCGACGCGCCGGAGATCTCCGACGCCGAGTACGATCGGCTGTTCCGCGAGCTGCAAGCCCTCGAAGAAGCGAACCCCGCGCTTCGCACGCCCGACAGTCCCACCCAGCGCGTCGGCGCCAGTCCCGCCAGCAGTCTCACCAAGTATCAGCATCACCGGATCATGCCGTCGCTCGCCAACGCGTTCACCAACGAGGAGCTGGTGGCGTGGGAGCAGCGCAATATCCGGCTCACCCCCGACGCAGGCGCGACCGGATACACTACGGAGGTAAAGATCGACGGCGCCGCCGTGAGCCTCACGTACGAGCGGGGGAAGCTCGTGGTCGGCGCGACGCGCGGCAACGGCGTCATCGGTGAAGATGTCACGGCCAACCTGAAGACGATTTCGGACGTGCCGCTGGTGCTCAAGGGCAAGGATCATCCCGCGCTGCTGGAGATCCGCGGCGAGGTCTACATGCCGTTCGAGGCGTTCGCGCGAGTCAACCGCCAGCGGGAACAGGCGGGTGAGCCGCTGTTCGCCAATCCCCGGAACGCGGCGGCGGGTGGCCTCCGGCAGCTGGATCCCAACATCACTCGCCAGCGACGACTTCGGATGTTCGCCTTCCACGTCGAGCCCATCGAGGGACGCCTCGGGGCCAAGACCCAGTGGGAGACGCTGGACGTGTTGGAGAAATGGGGCTTCCAGGTCGAGCCGCACCGCTCGCGCCACAACGACCTCGCGCAGGTCGAGAAGCGCGTCGTGGAGTTGGAAGGCACGTTGCCGACGCTTCCGTTCCAGGCCGACGGCATCGTGGTCAAGGTCAACTCCCTCGCCCTGCATCAGGAGCTCGGGGTCGTCGGCGGCCGGGAGCCCCGCTGGGCCATCGCGCGCAAGTTCGCGCCCGAGATCGGCGTGACGCGCCTGCGCGCGATTCACATCAACGTCGGACGTACCGGCGCGCTCAATCCGTGGGCCGAGTTGGAGCCGGTGGAGCTGAGCGGGGTCGTCGTGTCCCGCGCGACGCTGCACAACGAGGACCTGATCGCGCAGAAGGACATCCGCATCGGCGACTGGGTGGAGGTCGTCCGCGCCGGCGAGGTGATTCCCCAGCTCGTAGGTCCCCTCCCCGATCGGCGCACCGGCGCGGAGCGGCCGTTCGTCATGCCCGACGCGTGTCCCCGCTGCGGCACCCCGGTCGAGCGCCCGGCGGACGAGGCCATGCGGTATTGCCCGAATGTGTCCTGCCCGGGTCGCGTCCTCGAGGGGATCGTCCACTTCGCCGCCCGCGGCGCGATGGATATCCGCGGCTTGGGTTACGAGCGGGTGCGCCAGTTGCTCGACGCAGGTTTGATCCGCGACGTCGCCGATTTGTATCAGCTGGAGGTCGGGCAGCTCGTCCGACTGGAGCGCTTTGCGGAGCAATCCGCCACGCAGCTGGTCGCGGCCATCGACGCATCGAAGAAGCGCCCACTCTCGATACTCCTCTTCGGGCTCGGCATTCGGCACGTGGGAAGCACCGTCGCCCAGCTGCTCGCCCGCCGGTTCGGCTCCATGGACGCGCTCATGAGCGCCAGCGAGGCCGAGATCAACGACGTGCCCGGGATCGGCGCGGCGATCGCTGAGGCCGTCGTCCACTTCTTCGCCGAGCGGCGGAACCGCAACCTGATCGAGCGACTGCGAAAAGCCGGACTCACGTTCAAGGAGCCCGCGGCCGTGCAAGAGGGCGGGCCGCTCAGCGGGAAGACCTACGTGCTCACCGGAACGCTCCCCACGTTGTCGCGTGGCGAAGCCACGGCGCTGATCGAGCGGGCGGGCGGCCGCGTAGCGGGATCCGTCAGTAAGAAGACGGATGCCGTGATTGCGGGCGACGAAGCCGGCGGCAAGCTGGAGAAGGCGAAGGAGCTTGGCGTCGAGGTGATCAACGAGGCGGAATTGAGGCGCAGGGTGGGCAAAGCGGGCGCGAGTCGCTAGCTCGCAACCCTGACGGTGATCCCGGGCCGGCTCTTGGCACAGCGCCGCCTCGCTGTACACTTAAGTCTGCCGCGTCCGCGGCGAACGCGACCGCCGATCGCATCAAAGGCAGAGCACATGACCGACACCTTCCGTCCGGGCCGCTTCGGCCTCACACTCAGCCCGCGGGTTCTCCAGCAGCTTCGCGCCTCGCTCGAGCGCGACGCCGGGCTGCAAGCCGCGACCTATCTCCAGGAAGCCGGGTTCGCCGGCGGCGAAGGACTGTACGCCGCGTTCTCTGCGTGGCTCGCCGGCGCTTATGGGGTGGATCGCCCGGCGGACCTCGATTCTCGTTATCTGGGCGAGGCGCTCTCGGCGTTCCTCGCCGAGCTGGGATGGGGCAGCGTGAGCGTTACGCCGGTCAGCGGATCGGCGCTCGCCCTCGATTCCGTCGACTGGGCGGAAGCCCAGAACGAGACCAGGGGCGAGTACCCGTCGTGCCATCTCACCTGCGGACTCCTGGCCGACTTCCTTGGACGAATCTCCGAGGGTCTGGTCGCCGTAATGGAGGTCGAATGCCGATCCCGTGGGGACAGCCGATGCCGGTTCCTGGCAGGCTCGCCGGAAACCCTCGGCACTCTCTACGACCGGATGGCGCAAGGGATGAGTTACAACGCTGCGCTCGGCGCGGCCGGCGCGGGGACTCCAGCCTAGGTAGCCCTGCAACGATCTCGAGGGCCCGGGCATCCCCGGGCCCTCTCGTTTTTAAAGCGTCATGCTGGCCCCAATCCATTGAGGGGCCTATACTTCGCGGACCCGGTTCACACCGTGCTCCCGGCGGAGGAGCAACAGATGCCCACTCTGCTCGACGATCTCCAAGACTCGCTCGGCGGAAGCTACCGGCTCCTCCGCGAGCTGGGCGGCGGGGGCATGAGTCGGGTCTATCTGGCCGAGGAAACCGCCCTCGGCCGGCAGGTCGTCATCAAGGTGCTCCCGCCGGATCTGGCCGCGGGACTCAACCTCGAGCGGTTCCGCCGCGAGATCCAGCTCGCCGCCAAGCTCCAGCATCCCCACGTCGTGCCGCTCCTGGCGGCCGGCCGTGCCGGCGATCTCCTCTACTACACCATGCCCTTCATCGAGGGCGAGTCGCTTCGCTCCAAGCTCACCCGCGAGGGCGAGCTGCCGGTTCCCGACGCCGTGCGCCTGCTGCGCGACGTCGTCGACGCGCTGGCGTACGCGCATGAGCGGGGCGTGCTGCACCGCGACATCAAGCCCGACAACGTGCTCGTCAGCCGGCACCACGCGCTGGTGACGGACTTCGGCGTGGCCAAGGCCCTGAGCGAAGCCGCGATCGGACATCCCGCGCCCAGCGGCTTCACGTCGGCCGGAGTGGCGATGGGCACGCCGGCCTACATGGCGCCGGAGCAGGCCGCCGCCGATCCGACGATCGACCACCGGGCCGACATCTATGCGGTCGGCATCATGGCGTACGAGATGCTGGCCGGTAACACGCCGTTCACCGGTCGCACGCCCCAGCAGCTTCTCGCGGCCCACGTGAACCGACCGCCCGAGCCGCTGGGCGCCGTGCGCGCCTCCGTCCCACCCGACCTGGCGAGCATCGTCATGCGCTGTCTGGAGAAGCGCCCGGCTGACCGGTGGCAGAGCGCCGACGAGCTGCTCCGCATGCTGGAGGGAGTGGTCACACCGGGCACCGGCACGACGCCGACCGTCGCCATCCGGCCGAGTCTGGCGACCCCGGCAGCCGCGGGGGCGCCGGGACGTCGCGGGCTCCGGGTCGCTCTCGCCGTCGCCGCGATCATCGCTGGCTTGGGCGCGGGCGCGCTCCTGCTCCGGGTCGCCGGCGTGCTGCCGGGCGGGTCGTTGGTCGAGCGCGGCGTGCTCAAGGACCGGGAGCCGATCCTGGTGGCCGAGTTCCGGAGCCCGCCGGTGGATTCGGCCCTGGGCGGTGCCATCACCGAAGCGTTCCGAATCGATCTGGCGCAATCGCCCAAGCTCACCGTGATCCAGCCGGAGTACGTGCAGCAGGTGCTCACCCGGATGCAGCGTGATCCGCGCGCGCGGCTGGAGCCGGAGCTGGCCCGCGAGATCGCGATCCGCGACGGGATCAAGGCGTTCGTGGCCGGCGACGTGGTGCACGCCGGGAGCGGCTTCGTGATCTCCGCCCGCCTGCTCGCGAGCCAGTCGGGCGACGCGCTCGTGGCGCTCCGGGAGACCGCGACCGACTCCACCCGCATCCTCGGCGCGATCGACCGGCTGAGCCGCGAGATGCGGGAGCGCATCGGCGGCTCGCTCGGAACCGTGCGTTCGAGCGAGCGGCTGGAAGACGTCACTACGCCATCGCTCGCGGCGCTGCGGAAATACTCGCTGGCCCTCAGCGCCAATCGCGAGGGCGACACCGAGCGGTCGATCGCGTTGTTACGCGACGCGGTGGAGCTGGATACCGGCTTCGCCATGGCGTATCGCAAGCTGGGGGTCGTGATCGGAAACAGCGGCGGGCGCCGGAGCGAGCAGGTGAAGGCGTTCACCCGGGCCTACAACCACCGCGACCGTCTCACCGACCGCGAGCGCTATCTCACGCAGGCGGCCTACGAGGACTACGTCACCGGCGAGCAGGACCGCGCCATCACCGCGTACCGGTCGCTGCTCGATCTCTATCCCAACGATCCGTACGCGCTCAACAACCTGAGCATTTCGCTCATGGAGCTGCGGGACTATCAGCAGGCCGCTGATCTGTCCCGCCGGGCGATCACCGCATCACCGGACGACGCGACCTTCTATCTGAACCTGATCGGCGCGCAGGTCGGGCTGGGACAACCGGACAGCGCCGCGGCGACGCTCCAGCTCATGCGCACGCGGACGCGGGGGGATCCGTACGCCACGCTGGTCGAAGCCAGCTTCCTGCAGGCGCGCGGCGCCTACGACAGCGCCGCCGCCGTGGTGCGGCGGGTGCAGGGCGCACGGCGGGACAGCCCGAACTGGCAGACGATGACGAGCGGCATGCTCGCCACCCTGGCGACGACACAGGGACATCTCGCGCAGGCGGACGGCTTCCTGCAGACCGCGATCGAGAGCAGCGAGAACGCGGGACTCCCGGAACGCGCGCTCTTCTACGCCCTCGGGCAGGCCGGGCTCGATCTGTGGTATCGCGGCAACCCCGAGCGTGCGCGACGCAAGGCGGAAGCGGCGCTCCAACGCTATCCCCTCGAGCGGTTGGATCCAGCGGACCGCCCCTACCTCGAGCTGGCCATCTTCTACGCCGAGGCGGGACAGCCCGATCGCGCGCGGGCGCTGATGGCGGAGCACGATCGCGTGGTTCCGGATGGGCTCAAGCGGGCGGGAAACAAGCTGCGCCACGCCGCGCTCGGATCCATCGCCATGGCGGAACGCCGCCCGCAGGATGCGCTCACCGAATTCCGCCAGCAGGATCAGGGAGAGTGC
>DATHMJ010000377.1:0-2760 GCA_035487215.1 Gemmatimonadales bacterium | reverse complement strand
CCCGCCGCGGCCGATGCCTACGCGACAGAACACGACGGCTACTATGGTGCGTTGCATCGCCTCGAAGACTGGCTGACTGTCCTGATGTACGAGATGGGACCCGACGCCGATGCGCGCCGGGCTCGTGTGCTTCCTCGTTTCGCCG
Organism: Gemmatimonadales bacterium; assembly: GCA_035487215.1. Lineage (GTDB taxonomy): Bacteria > Gemmatimonadota > Gemmatimonadetes > Gemmatimonadales > GWC2-71-9 > DASQPE01. The sequence goes on along the minus strand of DATHMJ010000377.1, from coordinate 2,615 downwards.
AGGATCCGAGTCGCGCGCCAGACTTCCCCGGGCTCGGACCCGACTCACCGAGCGATGAAGCGGCTCGCCGTCGATTCTTCGCGGAAGACCTTTGTGATTGATTCGGGTTCCCGGCTGCAGCGTCGCTGCAGCCCACTGCCGGCATCGTCCCTCCCCTCTCTGACCCCGAACACTTGAGGCATGCTGATCGCTACCCACGATATCGCGCCGAACGAGTCAAGTCGCGTGGGGCTAGGCTTCAAACAACGTGGGCAGCGAAGATTTGACGTTGGCGTACCCGGATATGTATGATAGCGGCCATGGCGGCAACCTATGACACAACATAATACGCGGCGTAAGAACCCTCCGCGCGGCCTTCCGGACAAGGTGCGCCTCCTGACGACCACCCAGGCAGCCCACGCACTCGGGGTGAGCACACGGACCCTCTACCGCTACATGGACGAGCGACTGATCCTCCGGGCGGGCACGGTCGGCCAGAGCTACGTGTTCTACGCAGACGAGGTCGAGGTTCTGCGCCGGCGGCTCGGGCGCTAAGCGGGGCGTCGTTGCCGAAAGCGCTTGGTTGAGAACCCGCTCAGGTGGCGTGAATACGAGCCTCTCTGGTGAGGGAGCCGAGGTGTTGCGTGCCCAGTAGCGTCGACGCCCCGTTGGGTCACACGGACGATTGCTCCCCGGAGCTGCGCGCAGCCCTCGAGCGCCTCCCGGCGGCGGTTCGCGAGCTGTATGAGACGCGCGGCCGCGAGGCCCTGCGGATGTTCTGCGTGCTCTACCCGCACACCGTCACCCTCTGTGAGACGAGCGGCGTCACCCCCCCGAACGCGGAGCGATTTCTCGCCTTTTTCGAGGAAGGGGCGGCGTTTCCCGAAGCGAGTACACCCACGGGAGTCGGACTCGCGAACCTCATCAAGCGAGTCGTAGCGTGCCTGCTCTGCCAGTATTTGGGTCCGGTGTTCGCGCAGCTGGCGGACGGGGCGGCGGAGGACGCCGAAGGAAAGGTCCGCGACTTCGTGGGCAGATTCTTCACCGCCGTTGACGGGGTCCTCGCCTGGATCCCGGCGACGGTCACCCCGGCGGACGCCATCCCGAGGCTCCCGCGACTCCTTGGACTGGTCCTCAGGGCCATGAGCGATAGCGCAGTCTCTGACGCGCCGGATGGCGAGTTCGCGCGGGCCCTAGGCGCAGCCCTTGAGCTCACGGGCATCGCGACGCCGCCGCGGCAGGACACTGAGATCATTGGCGTGACGGGCACCGAGGCCGCCCAAACTCTCGAGGAACCTGTCGGCCACGGAGCGCTGCTCCTCCCGGGCGTGACGTCCGTGGTGGCCGCGTGCGCAGTCGAGGGCATCACGGCCGCCCAGGCGTGCGCGGCCCTCCCAGCGTTGGCCGGGGCGGCGATCGCACGGGCCACAGCGATTCGATCATCCAGGATAGAGCCTCATCGTCGAGTCACGCCCGCAAGAGTACGGCGTCGCATCGTCTGCCGGGTCCGGGTCCGCCGGGGTCCGCGGCCTCGTCGCCACACGGCCCGCGGTGCGTGTCGGTCGTCATCGGCGCTCGATGGAGACGCAGGAGGCGACGGGTCAGGGCTCCCCCTTCCTCGAATCGCGTCACCCCTCCGTTGCCCGGCTCGTCGGCTTGACCTCGCCCGGGTCGAGATCGGGCGGCCCTGCTGTTCGGGGCGCTCTGGTTCCCCTTGCCCTGCTGAACGGCACGAATCAACGGGGCAGCCGTGGTGACACGTGTGCCCTTGCCACTATCGGACTGGTACATGACCCTGGACGAGCTCGTGCGCTATTCCCGAATCAGCCGCCGCCAGCTCGAGCGCTATCTGGGTCGCCCGGCTGCCCCCTTGCCTCACGTGCGGAACGGCCGGCGCGTCCTGGTCCTGAAATCGGTCTTTGACGAGTGGATTGCGGCCGAAAGCCCCGCGGCGCGATCACGCCCGGCGCGGTCGGTCGACCGCATCATCGCCGAGGTGAAAGCCCGACACGGGGCGGACAGCCCATGAGCCGGTCTGGGCCCGATCCGTCCCGTCATCGTGCCAGGGGCCCATCGCTCGCCGAGCCCGGAGCAGTTGACAGGACAGCCATGCAGCCCGTATCGTCTCGGCCCAATTCGGGCGGGTCTGGAGCTGAGCGGGTGATGGCCACGAAAACGGAGAGCCGGACGCACGATGCCGCACCACGTGGGCGATTGTGGAGAAGGTCGGTGAGACCGTCGGGCGGCGCCACACAGCGGATCGATCGCACGCTCCGCGCGCCGCGCGGCCGGGAGACGTAGATGGCGGTTCGGGTCACGCAAGAACAGGGCCGATGGTACCTGGTCGAATACCGTGACGGGCGGCGGACGCTGCACCGCTCGTTCGGCCGGGGGCCCAAGGCCCAACTGATGGCCGAAGATGCTCGGGCCGAAATCGACCGCGAGCGGCGCCGGGAGGCCCTCGGCCTTGTGAAGCCGGTGGCTCACGTGCGCTTTGCCACGTACGCAGACCAGTGGCTGCGCGAAGTCATCACGCCCCATCGCACCGTCAGCACGACCCAGAGTTACGGGCAGCTTCTGCGGGATCATCTTGTCCGGGAGTTCGGGGCCCTGGCGCTGGACGACATCAAGCCCCA
>DATHMJ010000376.1:0-2043 GCA_035487215.1 Gemmatimonadales bacterium | reverse complement strand
CTGGAACTTCTCGAAGACGTGCCCGGACGGGCACTCGTACTCGTACGTCGGCATAGCGGCGCGATGACCTAAGTGAAATCGGCAGATAAACTTAGCTGGGGAATCGCGAAAGGGGAACGGCCTCTAGGGTAGGACCACGGAGGACTCGGAGAACCCGGAGAACTGCAACTGCACACCACAGAGGCACAGAGCGCTGTTTCTCTGTGTGTCTCGGTGCCTCGGTGTCTCTGTGGTTTGCAGTCCTCCGTGTTCTCCGTGGTAAACTCGGCCAACGCGATCCGTGAAGGCGGACGGTCATGTGGGACGGTGCACCCCCCACACCCGCCGAAGCGCGTCGCTGATTTCGCCCAGCGTGGCTCGGGCACGCACAGCTTCGATGATGGGTGGCAGCAGCGGGTCGCTGCCGCTCGCGGCCGCGGAGACGGCGGCAAGCGACTTCGTGACAGCATTGGCATCACGCTGTGCCCGGACGGCGGCAAGCCGTTGTTGCTGCCGCGCCTCCAGCTCAGGGAAGTTTGGTGTGGCGATGGCGGGAGGCGGCAGGTTGTCGGCGAATCGATTGACGCCGACGACAGTGAGCGCGCCCGACTCCTGCGCCTGCTGGTGGGCGTACGCGCTCTTGGCGATGGCCTCCTGGAAGAATCCACGCTCGATGGCCCGTGCGGCACCGCCCATCCGGTCGACTTCTTCAATCAGGGCGTGCGCCTCCCGCTCGATCCGATCGGTGAGCGCCTCGACGTACCAGCTCCCGCCCAGCGGGTCGACCGCTTTGGATACGCCCGTCTCGTAGCCGAGCACCTGTTGGGTCCGGAGAGCCAAGGTGGCGGAGTCTTCGGTCGGGAGGGCGAGCGCCTCGTCGTATCCGTTGGTGTGCAAGGACTGCGTCCCGCCGAGCACCGCGGCGAGGGCCTGGTAGGCGACCCGCACGATGTTGTTCATCGGCTGCTGCGCCTGGAGCGTGACGCCGCCGGTCTGCGTGTGAAACCGGAGCCTGGCCGTGGCGTCATCGGCGCCGAACCGTTCCCGGACGAGCCGGGCCCAAAGCCGCCGCGCGGCGCGGAACTTCGCCGCTTCCTCGAATAGATCGTTGTGGCTGGCGAAGAAGAACGAAAGCCGTGGGCCGAAGGTGTTGACCGCGAGCCCCGCGCTCACCGCGACCGATACGTATTCCAGAGCGTTCGCCAGCGTGAACCCGACCTCCTGCGCCGCCGTGGCCCCCGCTTCCCGCATGTGGTAACCACTGATGGAGATCGGGTTGAAGCTCATCCCCTCGCGGGCGACGAAGCCGAAGATGTCCGCGGCAAGACGAAGCGACGGGCCCGCCGGATAGATGTACGTACCCCGCGCCACGTACTCCTTGAGCACGTCGTTCTGTACGGTTCCGGTCAGCTTGGTGCGTGGCACGCCCTGCTCTTCGCCCACCACGACGTACATCGCGAGCAGAATGGCGGCGGTCGCATTGATGGTCATCGAGGTAGACACCCGGTCGAGTGGGATCCCGCGGAACAGCACGCCGAGATCATCCACCGTGTCCACTGCGACTCCGACGCGGCCGACCTCGCCCTTGGCGAACGGGTTGTCGGAGTCGTATCCCATCTGGGTGGGAAGGTCGAACGCGACCGAAAGGCCTGTCTGCCCCGCGGCGAGCAGCTTCTGAAACCGCTGGTTGGTCTCTTCAGCAGTGCCGAACCCGGCGTACTGGCGCATGGTCCAGAGCCGGCCGGTGTACATGGCGGGGTAGACCCCGCGGGTGAAGGGAAACGCTCCCGGCTGCCCGAGGTCCCGCTCCGGGTCGCCGGCCCAATCGCCGGGCCCGTAGACCGTCGTCACAGTGCCGGAGTGGAAACCGGAGCGGACGCGCGCCCCGCCGCGCGGCGGATCGTGTCGGCAACGAAGCCGACGTCCTCGCGCGACCCGATGATCAAGGGCGTGCGCTGGTGCAGCGCGTCGGGAACGATGTCGAGGATCCGATTGAGACCGTCCGTCGCCGACCCCTCCGCTTGCTCGGCGATGAACGCCATGGGCGCAGCCTCGTAGAGGAGG
>DATHMJ010000375.1:0-6561 GCA_035487215.1 Gemmatimonadales bacterium | reverse complement strand
CGGTGTCCCTGGTCGGTGAGGGCACCGATCCGTCTCCCGTCTCACCAGCCGACGCGGCCCCCTTCAGGGCTCTCGCCGTCGCCGTCCGGCAGATCCATCCCGATGCGGTGATCGCGCCGTATCTCGTGCTCGGCGCCACCGACGCCCGCTACTACGCGTCGCTCACACCGAACGTCTACCGTTTCGTCCCCGTGCATCTCACGAGCAGCGATCTGGAGCGATTGCATGGCGTCGACGAGCGCGTCGGGCTCGGCGACTACGTGAACGCGGTGCGGGTGTACGCGCAGATCATTCGGGGTCTCGCTCGGTAGACCTTAGGGCAAGTTGACCGGTTTCCGTGCCCGGTCCATATTGCCCCGGCGAGAATGGAAAGACGAAGACAAATAAGGAGTTCCCCATGGCTTTCACCCTCCCGGCACTTCCCTACGCCTACAACGCGCTGGAACCGCACATCGACGAGCAGACGATGCGGATCCATCACGACAAACACCACGCCGCCTACGTAAACAACCTGAATGCGGCGCTCGAAGGTCAGGCCGACCTTCAGAAGAAATCGTTGGACGACTTGCTGAAGGGCATCAATTCGGTGCCCGAGGCGATTCGCGCCGCCGTACGCAACAACGGGGGCGGGCATCACAACCACACGCTGTTCTGGGAGATCATGCAGCCCGGCGGAGCGTCGGAGCCGTCCGGCGGGCTGTCCGACGCGATCACGAAAACGTTCGGCGGCCTGGCGCAGTTCAAGGAGCAGTTCACCAAGGCCTGCACGGGGCGGTTCGGCAGCGGATGGGGGTGGCTCACGCGCGATGCGAGCGGAAAGCTCGCGATCGAAAGCACGGCCAATCAGGATAGTCCGGTGATGGACGGCAAGGTGCCGGTGCTGGGCTGCGACGTCTGGGAGCACGCGTACTACCTGAAGTTCCAGAACCGCCGGCCCGATTACGTCGCCGCGTGGTGGAACGTGGTGAACTGGACCGAGGTCGGCCGCCGCTTCGGAGCTCGCTGACGCGCATGGCAACGCTTCCCGCGGTCGGCTCGCGCGCGCCCGACTTCACGCTGCCGTCCACGTCCGGGAGTGACGTGACCTTGTCGAAGCTTCGGGGGAAGAACGTGCTACTCGCGTTCTTCCCCCTCGCCTTCACCGGCGTCTGTACCGCGGAGCTGTGCGCGTTCTCGGTCGATTACGGCCAGTTCCGCAGTGCGAACACCGAGGTCCTGCCGATCAGCGTGGACTCGATCCCCAGCTTGAAAGAGTTCAAGGCGAAAGAGCGCATCACGCTGGATCTGCTCAGCGATTTCAAGCGGGACGTGAGTCGGGCCTACGGGACACTGATCGGAGACAAGTTCTTCTCGGCGCGGGCCTACGTCCTGATCGACACGGCAGGCGTGGTTCGGTGGAGCTTCATGGAGCAGACGACGGGCAACCGGCGGGAGAACGCCGAACTCCTGGCCGAGCTGGCGAAGCTACAGTAGCCGCGTCACTTCAGCACCAACATCCGCGGTTCGCTCATTTCCTCCATCGCGTACCGCACACCTTCGCGCCCAAACCCGGAATCCTTCACTCCGCCGTAGGGATAGTGATCGACGCGGAAGGTCGGAAACTCGTTCACGATCACCCCGCCGACCTCGAGCGTGGTGAACGCCTCCCGCACCCGGCCGAGATCGGCGGTGAACACGCCCGCCTGCAGGCCGTAAGGGGACCGATTCACCCGGGCTAGTGCGCTACTCCAGTCGCGGTAGGGTGTGAGCGTGGTGACCGGACCGAAGACTTCCTCGGACTCCACCTTCATTCGTGGATTCACATCGGTGAGCACCGTGGGCCGCAGGATCGAGCCCCGGCGCCGGCCCCGCAGCAGCACCCGCGCTCCGGCGCTCTCCGCCTCCGCCACCCACGCCTGGACCCGCTCCAGTGCCGCATTGTCGATCATCGGGCCCACGACGGTCTTCGGGTCCGCAGGGTTGCCGGCCTTGAGGTCGGCGGATGCTTCGACGAAGCGGCGCACGAAACGCCGCCAGATGCCGCGGTGCACCAGTACCCGCTGCACCTTGATGCACACCTGTCCCGCATACGCGAAGCTCCCGAGCGCGAGGCGCTCGGCGACTCGGTCGAGATCCGCCGCGTCTTCATGGACGACCGCCGCAGCGTTGCCGCCGAGCTCGAGCAGAACCTTCTTCTTCCCGGCGACGCTCTTGAGATGCCATCCCACCTTGGCGCTCCCGGTGAACGACAGCAGCGCGAACGCCGGATCGGTCGCGAGCCGCTCCGCGAGCGGCACATCCATCGGGAGCACGTTACACGCGCCGGCCGGGGCGCCGCACTCCGTGAGAATGCGCGCGAGGCGAAACGCCGCGAGCGGCGCCTGCGGTGGTGGCTTCACCACCACCGCGCTGCCGACGGCGAGGGCAGGGGCGAGCTTGTGAGCGAGGAGGTTGAGCGGGAAGTTGAACGGCGAGATCGCCGAGATCGGCCCGATCGCAAACCGTTGGACCAGCCCGGCCATGCCGGTGGCGCGGGGATCCACGTCCATTGGGATCAGCTCGCCGCCGAACCGCCGAGCCTCATCGGCGGCAAAGGAAAACGTCTGGACGGCCCGATCGACCTCGCCCAGCGCCTGGGTGACGGGCTTGCCGCAATCGGCCGCAACCAGCGCGGCGAGCCCGCGCCGCTCGGCCGCGATCGCGCGCGCGATACGGTCCAGCAGGTCTCGGCGGGCGTGCCGAGGCCACGTCCTCAACTCGGCGAACGCCGCGCGGGCGGCAGCGAGCGCGGCGTCCAGGTCGGCCTCGGTCGCCATGGCCATGCGGGCCAAGGCACGGCCGTCGAACGGTGCGCGGACGGTCTCGACGCGCCGGCCGCGGCTCCCGACGCCGCGCCCGGCGATCCAGGGAGTGCAGGTCTCGAGGGGCATCGAAGTATCTTAATGCCAACGCGTTCCCTAAGGAGTCCCATGTTCCGCCTGCGCATGGCGGCGGTCGCGTGTGGGCTGCTCGTCGCCGCGTGCCGGATCGAGGACCACACGCCGACCGGCTCGCGAACCGACGACGAAGCGATCCAGCACGTGCTGGTGGAGTACACCCGGGGCCTCTCGGCTCGCGATTGGCCTTGCCTTCGCGAGCTGTTCTGGAGCGAGGCCGTCTATTCGATGGCGTTGCCGACGCGGAACCTGGTCCTGCCGATCGATTCCGCCCGACCCCGGCTTTTGCCGCCCGGTGATGCGGGCGACGGCCGAGTCTTCGAAGTGCGGATTCTCCGGGCCGATACCCGACAGGAAGGCGATCTCGCGGCCAGTTGGCTGGTGAGCCGGCGCCGGCTGACTTCGCCCGCCGGCGTCGTGCTCGAGTCGGACCAGACGGAACACGTGGTGCTGCGGCGGGTTCGGGGCGAGTGGCGCATTCTCTCCGTCGCGCTCGCGGGTGGTCCCCGCCGCCGCTCGTGACCTCCGATTCCGGCGCGCTCGTCGGGTCGCCCGACCCGTCGCTCGCTCTCCTGGGCACCGTCGCCAGAATTTTCAACGGCGGCCTCGGATTCGAGGCCGCCGTAACCGCGGTCGTCCGCGCGCTCCGAGAGGGGCTTCCCGCTCAGCGGGTGACCCTCTGGCTCCGCGATCCGGGGACCGCCGCCTTTCACGCCGTGGCATCGCCGGTGGGAAATCAGCCGCCGGTCGCGGAGGTGGAACGGTTGCCGGCGCCGCGGGCGCACACCGCCCGCGTGGCGCTGCGCCAGGAGGCTGAGAGCGTGGGCCTGCTCGAAGTGGAATTCGGTGCGCCGCGATCCGACCAGGCGATCCTCGACGTCCTGGCCGACTTCCTCGCTCCCTTCGTCGCCTCGGCGACGCTGTCGGCCGACCTCGCGCAGGAAGTGGCGGTGCGCTCCCGCGAAATCGACGAGCAGCGCCGCTTCATCAGTCTCATCATCGACAGTCTCCCCGTCGGTCTCTACGTAGTGGACCGCGAATATCGGATTCAGGCCTGGAACCGAAAACGCGAGACCGGCACACAGGGACTTCGCCGCGACGACGTCGTTGGCCGCCCCGTCTTCGAGGTGCTGAGCCGCCAGCCGCGCAACGCGCTCCGCGCCACGTTCGACCGCGTGTTCGATACCGGGACGATCAGCGAAGAGGACCTCGAGGTCGACGTCGGCGGCGACCACCATATCTATCGGATCACCCGGATCCCCATGCGACTCGAGGGCGACGCCATCACCCACGTCATCACGGTCGGCGAGGACGTGACCGACGCGCGCGTCACGCAGCGCCGGATTCTCCAGAGCGAGAAGCTGGCCGCGATCGGTCATCTCGCGGCCGGTGTCATGCACGAGATCAACAATCCGTTGGCGACGATCGGCGCGTGCGTCGCGGCGATGGAGGGCCGGCTCGCGGAGCTGTCGGGTCCCGCGCTCGACGCGGTGCGGGAGTATCTCCAGATCGTGGACAAGGAAGTCGAGCGCTGCACCGGGATCGTGAACGGGCTGCTCGATTTCAGCCGACCCAAAGGCAAGGCCAAGCAGACGGTGCAGCTCAACGCCGTGGTCGAAGACGCGCTCTTCCTCCTCAAGCACCACAAGGCGTTCGCGCAGCTGGTCGTGACCCGCGAGCTGGATCCCAACCTTCCGCCCACCGCGGCGAACCCCGAACAGCTCATCCAGGTGTTGATGGCGCTGATGCTGAACGCGCTCGACGCGATGGAGGGCGGCGGCCACCTCACGCTTCGGTCCGGTCGGAGCCGGATGCGACCGGACGAGCTGCATATCGAGGTGGCCGACAGCGGAGCCGGAATCCCCCGGCCCCACCTGTCGCAGATCTTCGAGCCGTTCTTCACCACCAAACCGCCGGGCCGAGGCACCGGGCTCGGCCTTTCGATCAGCTACGGCATCGTGCAGGAGCATAAGGGACGCATCGAGGTCGAAAGCGAGCCGGGCCACGGATCGCTCTTCCGGGTGGTGCTGCCGGCGACGGAGCGGCCGGAATGAAGATCCTCGTCATCGAGGACGATCGCACCGTAGGGCAGTACGTGAAGCGTGGGCTCGACGAGCACCTCTACCACGCGGACCTGGTCGATGACGGCATGGAAGGCCTGCGACTGGCCTCGGGCGGGCAATACGACCTGATCGTGCTGGACCTGCGGCTTCCCGGCATGACCGGCCTGGAAGTGTTGCGCACGCTTCGCGATCGGGGGACCACCACGCCGATCCTCGTGCTGACCGCGCAGGATACGGTGGACTTCAAGGTCCAGGCGCTCCGCATGGGCGCCGACGACTACGTGACCAAGCCGTTCGCGTTCGAGGAGCTGTTGGCTCGAGTCGAGGCGCTGGGGCGCCGGCCGAAGGAGCTCCGGCTTCCGGTGCTGCGGGTGGCCGACCTGGAGCTGGACACGGCGACGCACGAGGTCCGGCGCAACGGTCACACCATCGATCTCACGCCCAAGGAGTACACCGTCCTCGAATACCTGATGCGCCACGCGGGACGGGTGATGTCTCGCACGCTGATCACCGAATATGCCTGGGACTATCACTTCGACCCGGGCACGAACATCGTCGACGTGGTGATCAACCGGCTCCGCAAGAAGGTGGATTCGGGGCACGACCAGAAATTGGTGCATACGGTCCGCGGCGTCGGGTACGTCGTGAAGGGCTGAGATGAGCACTATCCGCCGGCGGCTGGCGTTCTGGTACACGGTGGCGCTCGGGATCACCGTCATCGCGTTCGGGGCCGCCCTCTACCTGGAGCGGCGGCAGTCGAGCCTGCAGGAGCTGGACCGGCGGCTCGCGCTCGAGTCCGATCTCGCGAAGCGGTGGTTGGTGGAGTCGTACCACGTGCTGGGCCGGCTGGTGAGCCCCGTGGGGGTGTCGCTCGATCCCGGCATCAGCGCGTACCTCGAAGCCTTTCGCGACTACCTCATCGTCGCCGACACCGCCCACAATCTGGTCGCCTTGTCCGGCGTGACCCGCACGCTCAGCGCCAGCGACCTGGAGTCGCTGTCGGCGGCGTTGCGCTCGCTGACCGACCGCCGGCAGAGCGGTACCGTCGATCTCTCCGGGCCCGGCGGGGCGGTGCGGTACATCGCGACGCCCGTCGATTCGGCCGGGCCCGGGATCGGCGCGCTCCTGGTCGCGACGCCGACCCAGGATGTCGTGTACGGACCCAGCGCGTTGCTCCAGTCCATGCTCCTGATCGCGCCCATCGTGCTCCTCTGCTCCGCCGCGCTCGGCTGGTGGCTGGCGGGGACGAGCGTGCAGCCACTGCTCGGGATCATGGACGAGCTGGAGGCGATCACCGACGGGCGCAGCCTGCACCGCCGGCTGGCCGTGCCGCTGTCCGGCGACGAGATCTCCCGGCTCGTCGTCAAGCTGAACGGGATGTTGGCGCGTCTGGAGCAGAGCTTCTCGGGGTTGCGACGGTTCACCGCCGACGCCAGCCACGAGCTGAAGACGCCGCTCATGGTCCTTCGCGCGGGCGTCGAGCGCGGGCTCACCCACCCCAACACGCCACAGGAGGTCCTGCAGGCGTTGGACGAGACGCTGGGCGAGATCAACCAGATGACGGAGATGGTGGACAACCTGCT
>DATHMJ010000374.1:0-3897 GCA_035487215.1 Gemmatimonadales bacterium | reverse complement strand
GGAACAGCAGGGCGATGATTTTGGTATCGACTGCATCCATGCCTCAATGCTAACGATTCAATAGCAATAATCAATCTGTGCCATCGAATCGATGTAGCATGGCCCACTGGGCTACGGGGCCGATCCCAGCGTTTCCGCCGGAGTCGGCGCGTCGCCGGCCCACCCCTCTTGCGGCAATCGGACTTTTTTCCGATACTTGCTATACGACAAGCAAGTAGTATCGGACCCCCAACCAGGACCGTCATGGGCACACCTGAACGCGAGCGCAACGCGACGCGAACCCGTGAAGCCATTCTCGACGCGGCCGAGCGGCTGTTCGCACGCCAGGGGTACGAGGCCACGAGCCTGAGCCAGGTCGGCAAGTTGGCCGGCGTCTCCCGCGCCACCCCCGGATACTTCTACGGCTCGAAACCGGATCTCTATCGCGCGGTGCTCGACCGCTGCTTCGGGCAGGTGCGGCAGGCCGTGCAGGCGGGGCGCGATCGCGCACTCGCGAGCGGGGAGTCGCCCGAGGTGGTCCTCGAAGGGGCGGTGTCCGACTACTTCGACTTCCTGGTCTCGCGTCCCAGCTTCATCCGCCTGCTGGAACGGGAGGCCCTGGCCGCGCGCGGGACGCTGCCTGAAGCCGCGGCCCAGGTACAGGCGGGCCGAGAGGCGTTGGCCGCGCTCGCGGTGGAATTGGGGCTCGACCCCTCGCCCTCGGGAGACGCCGCGCATCTCCTGCTCAGCATCATCGCGCTCTGCTGGTTTCCGCTCGTCCACGCCGGGACCGTTGCCCCGGCCATCGGGGTCAAGGTGGACGGCGCCGCCGCCTTGGCTCAGCGGAAGCGTCACGTGATCGACCTCGTCCTGTACGGCGTTCTGGGGCGACCCGCCCTGGCGCCGATGACCCATACTTCAGCCGGTAGATCCCGATGACCAACGTGATCTCCCCACCCGACCGCGAGCCGCCACGCACGACCGCGCCGCTCGCCACCGAGCAGGAAGCCCGGGAGGTGGCCGAGGCTGCGCGGGAGAAGGAATGGCAGGCCCCCAGCTTCGTCCGGGAGCTGTTCGACGGCTCCTTCCGGCTGGATCTCGTGCACCCTTACCCGCAGCAAGACCCCCGCGACGTCGAGAAGGCCCGACCCTTTCTCGAGCGGCTCGAGCGCTTCCTGAGAGAGCGGGTGGACAGCGACAAGATCGACCGCGAAGGGAAGATTCCGGCCGATGTGATCGACGGGCTGCGTCAGTTGGGTGCGTTCGGGATCAAGATTCCGGAGGAGTACGGCGGGCTCGGTCTCAGCCAGACGAGCTATACCCACGCTATCGGACTGGTGACGAGCCAGGACGGCAATCTGACCGCCCTTCTCTCGGCGGCGCAGTCCATCGGCGTGCCCCAACCGCTCAAGCTGTTCGGCACCCCGGAGCAGAAGAAGAAGTACCTGCCCCGCCTGGCGAAGGGCGCCATCTCCGCGTTCGCGCTCACTGAACCCAATGTGGGGTCGGACCCGGCCGCCATGACCACGACCGCGGAGCTTTCATCCGACGGAACGCACTACGTGCTCAACGGGGAGAAACTCTGGTGCACCAACGGGACGATCGCCGAGCTGATGGTGGTCATGGCTCGCACCGGCCCCAAGCGGATCAGCGCCTTCATCGTCGAGGCCAACTGGCCCGGCGTCGAGGTCGTCCAACGGCTCCACTTCATGGGGCTCAAGGCCCTCGAGAACGGCGTCATCCGTTTCACCAACGTGAAGGTGCCCAAAGAGAATCTCCTCTGGGGCGAAGGTAAGGGACTCAAGCTCGCGCTCGTGACCCTCAATACCGGTCGGCTCACGCTCCCGGCCTCCTGCGTCGCGGCCTCGAAGAAGTGCCTCGAGATGGTGCGGCGCTGGGCGGCGGAGCGGGTGCAGTGGGGCCAGCCGATCGGCAAGCATGACGCAATCGCCCAGAAGATCGGGCGAATGGCCGCCGAGACGTTCGCCATGGAGGCCGTCTCCGATCTAGCGTCGTTGATGGCCGATCGGGGTAACGCGGACATTCGGCTCGAGGCCGCCATGGCCAAGCTGTGGAATACCGAGACGGCCTGGCGCATCGCGGACGATACGCTGCAGATCAAGGGTGGCCGGGGCTACGAGACGGCCGACAGCCTGCGCAGCCGAGGCGAGCGACCCGACCCGATCGAGCGGATGATGCGTGACATGCGCATCAACCTGATCTTCGAGGGGTCCAGCGAGATCATGCGGCTGTTCATCGCCCGGGAAGCGGTGGACACGCATCTCGACGTGGCGGGTGACCTGATCGATCCCAAAACGCCGGCCGGTCGCAAGCTGGCCGCGCTCGGTCGGGCGGGATTGTTCTATGCCTTCTGGTACCCACGGCTCTACCTCGGGTGGGGGCGCTGGCCACGCTACGCCGAATTCGGTAGCTTGGCGACGCACGTCCGCTTCGTAAGCCGGATGTCGCGGAAGCTCGCCCGAACCCTGTTCCATTGCATGGTCAGGTTCGGACCACGGCTGGAGAAGCGCCAGGCGGTGCTGGGCCGGCTGGTCGAGATCGGAGCCGAGCTGCTGGCGATCACCGCAGCCTGCTCTCGCGCAGACCGGCTGGCGCGGGCGGGCAGCTCGGCCGAAGGCAACGCCGGGGAGAGCGCGGTCGAGCTGGCGGACGTCTTTAGCCGCCAGGCCCGCCGCCGCGTTCGCGAGAAGTTCCGGGCGGTGTTCCGAAACGACGACGCCGCAACCTACGCGGCAGCCCAGGGGGTCCTGCGGGGCGAGCACGCGTGGCTGGAACAGGGGATTGTGGGGAATTTGGGACGCTAGATCCGTCCCCCTTACATTGTCCGGGGTACCCTACGGGGAGCTAGCGCATGGCCCTCGCCGAAGGCCGTACCATTCAATTCACGGGTCCAGAGGCCATCGACGCCTCCGTGCTCGAGACCTTCGAGTATGCCGGGCCCGAGCAGGAGATCGTCACGGAGACGCGGGAGTTCAGCGCCGTCTGTCCCTACAGCGGCCTCCCGGACTTCGCGACGCTCACCATCCGGTACGTCCCGTCGGACCGCTGTGTGGAGCTCAAGAGCCTCAAGTACTACATAGTGAGTTTCAGAAGCGTCGGCATTTTCCAGGAGCATGCCACCGCCCGGATTGCCGACGACCTCTTCCGGTTGCTCCAGCCCCGCCGACTCGTCGTGACCACGCTCTATAATGTTCGGGGCGGCTTCGAGACCACCTGCACCGTGACCCTGCCGACCTGACCGAGGCAGGACCCCGACGCACGAATGTTGACGGGCGACCCGATCCTGATGCTGTTCATCCCCGCATTGGTAGCTCCTTCCATTCCCGCCGTCTTGCGGCACGCCGTCGTCGCCTTCGCCGAGCCGCTGGCGCTGGCGTACGTCGCGTCGTGGATCGCCCTATACGCCCATGAGATCGGGCATGCCGTGGCGGCCCGCGTCCTCGGCGTCCGCATCTGGGGAATCCGGGTCGGGGCCGGACCGACCCTCTATCAGGGCGTGGTATCGGGTTGCCACCTCCGCGTCGGCCTGTTTCCGCTGATCGGGGCCGTCACCCTGCTCGACGACGATGCCTCGGCGATCGGCTATCGTGACATTGAGCCGGGGCGTTGGCGGTTCGAGTGGAATCGGCAGGCCTGGCGAGCCCCGGTGATCTCGGCCTCCGGAGGGATCGCCAACCTGCTGGTCGCTTTCCTCGCGGTGGCATACTGGTGGCTCGCCGGCTCCCCGGGCCTCGGCAGTGTCATCGGCGACCTCTTCGTGTACACCTTCGTCGCCAATCTCTCCGGCTACCTCAATCTCTTCCCGATGTTCTCGTCCGACGGGCGGCATCTTCTGGCGCACGTGACCGCGGCCCGTCGCGTCGGCCGCGAAGCCACTCCGTCGGCCTCCTAAGCACG
>DATHMJ010000373.1:0-6894 GCA_035487215.1 Gemmatimonadales bacterium | reverse complement strand
TCACCACAGAGGCTCGGAGACACAGAGACTCTTCACACAGGGACCCCGGCATAACTGGCCGTCTCGGTGCCTCCGTGTCTCTGTGGTTTGCAGTTTTTGTGAGGTTGCAGTTGTTGTGAGTTTGCAGTTCCTCCGTGCCTTCTGAAAACTGACTGAGACCAGTGCCCGACCTCCCCGACGCGCTCGCGCGTAAGCTCGAAACCCTCCCCGATGGCCCCGGCGTATACCTGTGGAAGGACGCTCGGGGCGATGTGCTCTATGTGGGGAAGGCCAAGCGGTTGAGCTCGCGGGTGCGGAGCTATTTCGCGGCGGACTTCGCCGACAGCCCCAAACATCAGGTGCTCCGCCGGCTCCTCGCCGACGTCGAGACCATCGTCGTGGGGAGCGAAGCGGAGTCGCTCATCCTCGAGAACAACCTGATCAAGGAGTACCGTCCCCGGTTCAACGTCCGGCTCAAGGACGACAAGAGCTACCCCTCGATCGCGGTGACGCTGGGCGACCCGTTTCCCCGGGTACTGGTCACGCGGCGCCGGAACATCGACGGTGCGAAGTACTTCGGACCGTACACGGACGTCGCCCAATTGCGGCGGACGCTCGCGATCATCCGCCGGCTCTACACCGTGCGGAGCTGCTCCGACGACCTGCCGCGCGAGCAACGGGACCGGCCGTGCCTCGACTTTCACATCGGCCGCTGCAAGGCCCCCTGCGTCGGGTGGCAGACGGAGGAGGACTATCGGGCGATGGTGCGGGACGTCGTCGATTTTCTGGAAGGCAAAACCGGTGACGTACGCCAGAAGGTGCGCGAGGCGATGCTGGCGGCGAGTGAGCGGGAGGACTACGAGCGCGCCGGCAACCTCCGGGATGCATTGCGCTGGCTGGAGCGCCTGGAGGAGCCGTCGAGCGTGGAGCTGCTGGGCAGCGGGGACGCCGACGCGATCGGATACGCCCGCGACGGCGACGATGCGGTGGGCGTGCTCATGCGCGTCCGGGAGGGACGAGTCGTATCCCGGGACCACAAGTTCCTGGAAGGGGTAGAAGAAGAGAGCGACGAAGCCATTCTGAGCGCCTTCCTGGTCCGGTACTACGTGCCGGCGGATAACCGCGTGCGCCGAGTGGTTCTGCCGTTTCCGCCCGACGACTTCGACACGCTGCGCGAGATCCTCCCCGACACCGACTGGACCGTCCCCCGGCGGGGCACCGCGGGGCGTTGGCGGGAGCTGGCGGACCAAAACGCTCGGCACCTGCTGGAGAGTCTCAGGATCGAGTCGTTCGAGACCGAGGAGCGGGCGGAAGACCCGGTCTATGCGCTCGGACGCGACCTCGGGCTCAACAGCGTACCGCGGAGTCTGGTGTGCGTGGATATCTCCCATAATCAGGGTCGCGACATCGTGGGCTCGCTGGTCTGGTTCGAGGCCGGGCGCCCCAAGAAGGCCGAGTACCGCAAGTTCAAGATCAAAGGGCTGGCGGAGCAGGACGACTTCGCCGCGATTCACGAAGTGGTCACCCGCTATCTGACACGCCGGCGCGACGAAGGCGATCCGCTCCCCGATCTCATGGTGATCGATGGCGGCAAGGGGCAGCTCAACGCGGCCGTCGAGGCCGCGAAGGCGCTCGGCCTCGACCGGATCCCGATCGTGAGTCTGGCCAAGCGGGAAGAAGAGGTATTCGTCCCGGGCCGGAGCGACAGTCTGCGCCTGTCCCGCCGAAGCCCGTCGCTTCGGCTGCTGCAGCGCGCGCGCGACGAAGCCCATCGCTTCGGGCTCGCCTACAATCGAAAGCGCCGATCCCAACGCACCATCACCTCCGAGCTGTTGGACATCCCGGGCGTGGGCCCCACCCGCCGCCGGCGACTGCTCGAACGATTCGGCAGCCTGGCCGGGGTGCGTTCCGCCACGGCCGGTGAGCTTGCGGCCGTTCCCGGGCTGTCCAATGCCCTCGCGGAGCGTATCCTCGAGCACTTGAACGCCAAGACGTGATCGCGGCAGCCGCGCATGCCTGAGCTGCCGGACGTCGTCGTCTATCTCGAGGCGCTGGCCCCTCGGATCCTCGGCCAGACGCTGGAGCGCGTGCGCATCGCGAGCCCGTTCGTGCTGCGCAGCGTCGATCCACCCATCGCCGACGCCGAAGGCCGGCGCGTCGTAGGCCTCCGCCGCATGGGGAAACGCATCGTCGTCGCCCTCGAGGGCGACCTGTTCCTGGTGATCCACCTCATGATCGCCGGGCGTCTGCGCTGGCGGCCTCGCGGGGCCAAGCCGCCCGGCCGTATCGGGCTCGCGGCTTTCGATTTCCCCAACGGAACGCTCCTTTTCACTGAAGCCGGGAGTAAGCGCCGAGCGTCGGTCCATCTCGTGGGTGGGCAGGAGGCGCTCGCGGCTTTGGACCGGGGGGGTCTGGAACCGCTCGAGATCGGCGTCGACGCCTTTCGCGCACGGCTCACGTCGGAGAACCACACGCTCAAGCGGGCGCTCACCGATCCCCGACTCTTCAGCGGCATCGGGAATGCCTACTCGGATGAGATTCTCCACCGAGCCAAGCTCTCGCCGCTGGCGCTCACCGGGCGGCTCGACGACGCGGCGATCGGCCGCCTGCATGCGGCAATGCAAGCGGTGCTGAAGGAATGGACCGAACGGCTTCGCGACGATGCCGGAGACGACTTCCCTGAAACGGTGACGGCGTTCCGCGACGCGATGGCCGTGCACGGTCGATTTCGGAAGCCGTGTCCGGTCTGCGGCACGCCGGTGCAGCGGATCCGCTACGCTGACAACGAGACCAACTATTGCCCGACGTGTCAGACCGGTGGAAAACTCCTGGCGGACCGCGGATTGTCCCGCCTGCTCAAGGAAGACTGGCCTCGGAGCCTGGACGAGATGGAGGAGCGACTCACCCGATGACGGACTGGGCCCTGGCTTGCTCCGCGTGCGATGCTACGGCAAGCCCGGACGGATTGCCTACGGTCTGCGGCGCGTGCGGGCAGCCGTGGCTCGTCCGCTATCCGGAACGCCGGCACCCGGTGGACGCGCGTGCCGCGCTCGCCGGTGGCGATGCGGGCCCGGGGCGTGGAATGTGGCGCTACCGCCGGTTCCTGCCCCTCGCGCCGGGCGAGGCCCCCATCACGCTCGGTGAAGGCGGCACGCCGCTGCTCCGCCTGGACCGCACGGCGCGCGACCTGGGCCTCGGTGAGGCGTGGATCAAGGACGAAAGCACCAACCCCACCGGGTCGTTCAAGGCTCGCGGTCTGGCTATGGCGGTGACGCGCGCCGTCCTGGGCGGAGCGCAGACCTTCGTTGCGCCAACGGCCGGCAACGCCGGCGTCGCGCTGGCGGCGTACGCCGCCCGAGCCGGACGCGCCGCCAAGATTTTTGCGCCCACGACCACGCCGCACACCATCGTGGCGCAGATGCGGGTCTACGGTGCCGAGGTCGAGCTGCTCGAGGGTCACATCGGCGACGCGGGGCGGGCCGCCCGCGAGTATGCGGCCCGTACCGGCGCGTTCGACGTCTCCACGCTGCGCGAGCCCTACCGCATCGAAGGCAAGAAGACCCTGGGTCTCGAGATCGCGGAACAACTGGACTGGTCGCTGCCGGATGCGATCGTCTATCCGGCAGGCGGCGGCACCGGGCTCATCGGCATGTGGATCGCCTTTGCCGAGCTGCTCGCGGCCGGGTGGGTGCGGGGACCAGCGCCACGGCTCTTCGCCGTGCAGTCCAGCGGGTGCGCTCCAGTGGTGCGCGCCGTGGAGGCCGCCGCCGCCCGGTGTGAGCCCTGGGCCGATCCCTGGACCATCGCGAGTGGACTCAGGGTCCCCAACCCGTTCGGTGGCCCGCTCATGCTCCGCGCCATCAGCGAAACCGCCGGCGGTGCCGTGGCGGTTACCGACGAGGCACTCGCGGAGCAGGCCAGCCTGGCCTCGAGCCGCGAGGGTATCGATCTGGCCCCGGAGGGGGGTGCCACCCTTGCCGCCGCGAAGGCGTTGCGGGCGCGCGGCGTGCTGGGTGCCGACGATCGGGTCGTCCTGTTCAACACCGGCGCCGGATGGCTGTACAGGTGAGAGCCGCCCAAGCCGGGTGTATATTTCAAGTCTATGTCAGAGGGCCGTTTTGCCATCCTCGACCCCGCCGCCGGGATCAGCGGGGACATGCTCCTTGGGGCACTGATTGCGGCCGGGGCCTCCGAGGATTGGCTCCGGAATCTCCCCGCTCGACTCGGGATCCCTGAGGTGGAGATCGACGTTCGCCGGGTGAGCCGGTCGGGCATCGGCGCGGTCAAGGTCGACGTTCGACTTCCCGGCGGCCGGATCGAAGGTCCGGGCGATATCGAATCGCATCGTTCCGAACCCCACTCAGCCGATTTCCCCCACTCCCACGCTCAGCACGATCATCATGGTTCCCACGAGTCCGCCCACGGGCATGGCCACGTCCACGGACCGCACCGCCATGTGGGCGAGCTCCTCGGCATCATCGAGCGGGCGCCGCTCTCACCCTGGGTGAGGGAGCGCGCGATGCGCGCCTTCCGCCTCGTGGGCGAGGCCGAGGGACGGATTCACGGCCTGCCGGCAGAGGCGGTGGCGCTTCACGAGGTGGGGGCGCTCGACGCGTTGGTCGATGTCGTCGGCGGAATCGAGGGATTCGAGCAACTTGGGGTCGCCCGGGTGCACCACCGGCCCGTGGCCGTCGGAACAGGGTGGGTGCGCGCGGCGCACGGCGTCCTTCCCGTGCCGACCCCGGCGACCGCGGTGCTGCTCGAAGGTCTCGAGATCGCTCCGAACGGACCGGTCTCCGGCGAGGCAACGACGCCGACCGGCGCGGCACTCCTGCGGGTGTTGTCCTCGGGCGCCCCGCCCGCGCGCTGGCGGGCCGTGTCGGCCGGCGGCTGGGGCGCCGGCACGCGCAACCCCGATCACTACCCCAACGCGCTCCGCCTCATCCTCGCGGATCCGGTCCAGGAAGCCGGAGACGTGATCGTGTTGTCGACCGACCTGGACGACTTCAATCCCGAGTACCTCGATCCGCTGCGCGAAGCGTTGTCGGCCGCCGGCGCGCTCGACGTGCAGGTGTGGTCCACGCAGATGAAGAAGGGTCGCACCGGGTTCCGGATCGAGGCGATCGTTCCACCCGAGGCGCAGGACCGCGTCACCGAGGCCTTCTTCCGACACAGCACCACCGCCGGCGTTCGCAGGACCCTGGCCGAGCGGGTGACCCTGCCGCGACACGAGCTGACGCTGGAAGCGGGCGGTGGCACGGTTCGAGTGAAGGTGCTCGAGGGGCCCGATGGGCCACGAGTAAAGCCGGAGTACGAAGATGTTGCGGCGGCGGCTCGGCGCTCGGGCCGCCCCGCTCACGAGCTGGCAAGGGAGTTGCAAGCCCGTGCCCTCGACCTGGTGGCGACTCGCGCCGCCGGGCCGTCTCCCCCGATCAAGGAGTCCTGACGAGTGAGCCGCATGACTGCACGGGTTTCCGTTCTGGCGCTCGCGCTTGTGAGTGGCGTTTCCATCGCCGCAGCGCAGGTGCCGGTGAGCGACCGGGTCGCCAAGGCGATGGCGCAGCAGAAGAGTCTGCTGCCGCCGTTTTGTAAGAGCGGGACGGGCGGGACCAGCAAGATCAACGATCTCATCGCCGACTTCAAAGCGGCCGTCGCCCAAGCGGACGCGGCCAAGCGTACGGCCGGCATCAAGAAGGTGCAGCAGGACCTGGCGCACTCGATCGAGAAACAGGACCAGGCGCAGAACGCCGCCGCCTGGATCTACCTCGGTCGCGCCTATCTGTATCAGGGCGACCTGGTGGGCGCCGACTCGTCGTTCAACCGCGGCGAAAAGCTGGCGCCGGACTGCAAGGATGAGACGGAGCGCTGGCGCCAGATGGCCTGGACGCCGCTCGTGAACGACGGGATCAGCTTCGCCAACGCGAGCAACGCCGACTCGGCGACGATCCTCTTCCGCCAGGCCAACACGATCTACGGCGGCAGCCCCTCCGCGTTCGCGAATTTGGGGGTGATCCTCGCCAACAAAGGGCAGAACGACAGCGCCGCCGCCTACTTCAAGAAGGCCGCCGATATCTCGGCCCGGGACACGACCTTCCGGGATGAGCAGAAGTTCGCGACGCTCAACCTGGGCATCGTCCTTACCCGTACCAAGCACTACGACGAAGCGATCGCCACGCTGGATGAGTATCGCAAGCTCGCGCCCGACGACAAGCAGGGCGGCACGGCGCTACACGCCGCCTACTGCGGAGCGAACCAGAACGACAAGGCCCAACCGCTGGAGAAGCAATACGGCCTTCCGCCGTGCTCCGTGGCGGGCGGCGACGCGACGAGCCTCGTGGACAAGGGGGTCGCCGCCTTCAACGCCAACAAATTCGACGAGGCCGCCGACTACTTCGGCCAGGCCTTCGCGAAGCAGCCGTACAATCACGACGCCCTCCTGAACCAGGCGACGGCATACTTCAAGCTCAAGAACGGGCCCAAGCTGGTCGAGTCGGCGACCCCGCTCGTGGATCTGGAGCCGCTGAACGAGATCGCGATTCAGCTGCTGGAGCAGGGGTACCGCGCGACCAAGCAGGTGGACAAGCAGCTCGCGTTGGTCGGTCGGCGCCGCG
Source organism: Gemmatimonadales bacterium (assembly GCA_035487215.1). Taxonomy (GTDB): domain Bacteria; phylum Gemmatimonadota; class Gemmatimonadetes; order Gemmatimonadales; family GWC2-71-9; genus DASQPE01. Next base: position 304 of record DATHMJ010000373.1, on the reverse strand, counting down.
CGCTTCCGGCCAAGCTCGAAACCAAGAAGATCGCCATCAGCCCGACCGACATCACGGTCGCCATGACCGCCACGGGCCGGGACGCGCGGGACGCCAAGGATCAGCCGATCAAGTCGGCCCCCGTCAACCTCACCTTCGAGCTGCTGGGCGCGGACGGCGGCGTGGTCGCAACGCAGGATGTGACGGTGCCGGCGTTGGCGGCGGGCGCGACGCAGGATGTGACGGTCACCGCCAAGGCGAACGGGATCACGGGTTGGCGCTACAAGGTCAAGGCCTGACCGACCCAAGCCCTGCAAGGAGATCG
>DATHMJ010000372.1:0-4418 GCA_035487215.1 Gemmatimonadales bacterium | reverse complement strand
GCCACGGTCACCGTGTGGACGGCGACGCCGTGGTGACTCCGAAGTGGGCGGAATTGTTGGACGAGTTGAAGCGTGCCGGCCTCTTCGTGTCCGCTTCCGGAGGGTCGCCCGCCGTCACGGGGGTCACGAGCGACAGCCGTGCCGTCGAGCCGGGCCAGTTATACGTCGCGGTGCGGGGCTCGCAAACGGACGGCCACCGGTTTGTCGCGGATGCCGTCGGCCGCGGTGCCGCTGGCGTGGTGGTTGAATCACCGATCGACGGGCTGACGGTCGCGCAGGCGGTGGTCCGCGATGGACGCCGCGCCGCGATCGCGTTGGGCGCCGCGTGGTACGGATATCCCGGCCGCCGGGTGCGGATCGTCGGCGTGACCGGTACCAATGGGAAGACCACGACGACGGCGCTCGTGCGCCACCTGCTGAACGGCCACGCGTCAGCCGGCAGTATCGGAACGATCGGCGCGCTCGACGGTGCCGGCCAGCCGATTTCCTCGACCGCCGGGTCGCTCACCACACCAGGCCCGATCGATCTCCAAGCGACGCTGGCCACCCTCGCCGATCGGGGCGTCACCGACGTCGTGATGGAGGCGTCGTCCCATAGCCTGGACCAGGGGCGGCTCGACGGTCTCACGCTCGCGGCCGGCGTCTTCACCAATCTCACGCGCGATCACCTCGATTACCACGGGACGATGGAGGCGTACCTCGCGGCCAAGCTCAAGCTGAGCACGCTGCTGGGAACCACCGGCGTGGAGGTCGTGAATCTGGACGATTCAGCCTGGCGGGCGCTGCCGATGAACGGTCGCCGAGTGACGTTCGGCATGCACCCCTCGGCCGATGTCCGGGCAACCGAGGTGATTCTGGATGCCCGGGGCAGCCGCTTCATGCTCACCGGGCGCTTCGGCGCCGTGCCGGCGTCACTCTCCCTCCTCGGCGATTTCAACGTCGCCAACGCGCTCGCGGCGGCGGCCACGGCCCTGGCGCTCGGGCTTTCACTCCAGACGATCGCCGAGCGCTTGGACGCGGTGCCACAGGTCCCCGGTCGCATGGAGAAGCTGGCGGAGCGTCCCTGCGTGGTGCTCCGCGACTACGCGCACACGCCGGACGCGCTCGAGCGCGCCCTCACGGCGCTTCGGCCGCTCACGCGCGGGCGCCTGCTGGTGGTGTTCGGGTGCGGCGGCGACCGGGATCGGGGCAAGCGCCCGATCATGGGCCGCATCGCGGCGGAGCTGGCCGATGTCGCCGTCGTCACCTCCGACAATCCCCGAACCGAGGACCCCGACGCGATCATCGACGACGTCGAGCGCGGGATGGGTGGCGCTCCGCATCTGCGGATCACCGATCGGCTCGCGGCGATTCGCCGGGTCCTGCAGGACGCGGCTCCCGACGACACGGTGCTGCTGGCCGGAAAGGGACACGAGACCTATCAGGTGGTCGGAACCGAGAAGCAGCCGTTCGACGAGAAGGAGATCGTCGAGAAGATCGCACGGGGCCATCCATGAGTGCGGAGAAGCCGCCGCCGGTGAGGGAATCCGACGTGCGCAGCGCGCTCGGCCTTCCCCAACCCGCGGGACAGGCGCTCACGTTCTCGCAGATCTCGACCGACACCCGCACCCTCGTGCCGAGTGCGCTCTTCGTTGCGCTCACGGGCGAGCGGTTCGACGGTCACGATCACCTCGCCGCCGCCGCGAAGGCAGGCGCCACCGCCGCGGTGGTTCGCCGCGGCACCGGCGCCGTCGAGGGGCTCACGCTGCTGGAAGTGGAGGATCCCCTCCGCGCGTACGGCGACCTGGCGCGCGCGCGCCGCCGGACGATTCGCGGGCCGGTCGTGGGTGTGACCGGCACCAACGGGAAGACCAGTACCAAGGAGATGCTGGCGGCGTTGCTTCGGATGCGATGGCGGACGCACGCCACCCGGGCCAACCTCAACAATCTGATCGGCGTCCCCGCCACCATCCTCGAGGCGGGTGAGGACACCGAGGCACTGGTCGTCGAAGCCGGCGCCAATCTGCCGGGGGAGATCGCGCGTTACCGCGAGATCATCGAGCCGACGGCCGTCGTCATCACCAATGCCGTCGCGGGACACTTGGAGGGATTCGGATCGCTCGCGGGCGTGCTGGCCGAGAAGCTGTCGCTGGCGCGGGATGTCCCATTGGCGGTCGTCGGCGCCCGACCCCCCGAGCTCGCGGCCGGCGCTCGCCGGTCCGCGAAGCGCGTGCTGACCGCCGGGCTCACGGGCGCCGATCGAATGCCGGAGCAGGTCTCGCTGGACGATCTTGGGCGGGCGACGGTGTCGGTGGACGGCCAGCGCTTCACGCTTCCCTATCCCGGCCGGCACCTGGCCGAGAATGCGATGTTGGCCTGGACTCTGGCGCGGGAGCTGGGGCTCGATCCAGCGGCTTCAGCCGCGGCGCTCGAGCGGTTTTCCGTCCCAGGGGGACGGAGCGAGCTGTGCCAGCAGGGCGGCCTCACGATCCTGAACGACTGCTACAACGCCAATCCCGACTCGTTTCGCGCGGCCATCGCCACCGCGCGGGAGCTTAGAGGGGCCCGCCGCCTGGTGTTTGTCGCGGGGACGATGCGCGAGCTGGGCGCGGAGTCGGCGCGGCTCCACCGTGAGGTGGCGGCGGCATTGGTCGAGCTGGGACCGGACCTGCTCGCCGCCGTCGGCGAATTCGTGCCCGCGCTCGCTCCCTACGCCGAGGGTCTCGGCGATCGGCTGGTCACGGCACCCGATGCGCCGGCCGTGGGACCGATGGTCGCGGACCGGCTTCGCGGCGACGAGGTGGTGGTCCTCAAGGCATCCCGTGGCGTGGCCCTCGAACGTATACTTCCGCTGCTGCTCGCCCGCGCGCACTGACCCCGACGAGGCTCGATGTTCTATCACCTGCTCGCGCCCCTCGGCAAGCACTTCATCATCTTCAATCTGTTCAACTACATCTCCTTCCGGGCCGCCGGCGCCACAGTCACGGCCTTGCTCCTGGCTTTTCTCCTCGGCCCCCCGATCATCGGGCGCCTCAAGGCCCGGAAGATCGGCCAGATCATTCGGGTGGAGGGGCCCGCGAGCCATCAGGGCAAACGCGGCACGCCCACGATGGGCGGGCTGATCATCCTCCTGGCCACCATTTTGCCGACGCTGCTCTGGGCGCCGCTCACCAACCGGTTCGTCGTGGTGGCGATGATCTCGACCCTCTGGATGGGGTGCATCGGCTTCGTTGACGATTACCTCAAGATCGTGCAGGGCAAGTCCCGCGGGCTGGTCGCGAAGTACAAACTGGTGGGTCAGTGCACGTTCGGACTCCTGCTCGGGCTCTACCTCTATTACTGGCCGCTGGTCCCGGCCGACACCATTCCCGCCACCGCCACGACGCTGCCGTTCTTCAAGTACCTCGTCGTCAACTTCTCGCCATGGTTGTTCCTGGTGTTCGTGACGGTCGTGATCACCGGGACGAGCAACGCGGTCAACCTGACGGACGGGCTCGACGGACTGGCCGCGGGCCTGGCGGGCATCGCGGCGTTCGGGTTCGGCGTGTTCGCCTACCTCTATGGGCGCGTGGACACGACCACGTACCTCAACCTGTTCTACCTCCCCGGCGCCGGCGAGCTCACCGTTTTCTGCACCGCGCTCATGGGTGCCACCGTGGGGTTCCTGTGGTTCAACGCGCACCCGGCGCAGGTGTTCATGGGTGACACCGGCAGCCTCGCGATCGGCGGCGCGCTGGGTACCGTCGCGATTCTGCTCAAGGCAGAGTTCCTGCTCCTGCTCATTGGCGGAGTATTCGTGGCGGAGGCGGTATCGGTCATGATCCAGACGGGGACCTACAAGTGGCACAAGCGCACCCGCGGACGCGAGTACGCCGACGCCCACCGCGTGTTCCGCATGGCGCCCCTCCACCACCATTTCGAGAAGCTCGGCTGGGCCGAAACGACGGTCGTGACCCGGTTCTACATCCTCGGACTCTTGTGCGCGCTCGTGGCGCTGTCGACGCTCAAGGTGCGCTGATGATCGAAGCGTGGCGCGCGAGCGGACGCGAAGTGGCGGTCGTCGGTCTGGGGAAGAGCGGGGTGGCCGCGACGTTGCTTCTGCGCGACCGGGGCGTCGCGGCGTACGCGTCGGACGCAGGCAAGAGCCCGGCCCTCGAAGCGCAGGCGGGGTTGCTGCGCAGCGCCGGCGCCGCCGTGGACCTGGGGCGGCACGATCTCGAGCGGATCAGGCGCGCCGTAGCCGTGGTGGTCTCACCCGGTGTGCCGCCGGAGGCAGCGCCGCTCGCGACAGCGGCCGCGGCGGGCGTCCCCTTCATCGCCGAAGTGGATCTCGGGTTCACCGAGCTGCGTCACGCCCGTTGCATCGGCATCACCGGGACCAACGGCAAGACGACCACCACTGCTCTCTTGGCCCACCTCCTGGTGGCCGCCGGCGTGCG
>DATHMJ010000371.1:0-3523 GCA_035487215.1 Gemmatimonadales bacterium | reverse complement strand
CGGCGTCTTGATTCGGTGACTGAGGCCGAGGAGACTGCGGAGCCGCTCGTTCTCCACGCTGAGCGCGGGCAGACCCTGCGCGGCATAGGACGCGGAATCGCGCTCGATGAGCAGCGAGTGCAGGCGGGCTCGGCTGCCGCGTCCGGCCTCGGCTTGCTCCTGGAGCCAGACGAGCGGCGCGAGCACGGTTTGCCGGAGCCCGTTGGCGATGCCGAGGGTGATCCGTTCCGGCGTGAAGAGCGCGGTTACCGCGAGCACCATGCAGCCGGCGAAAAGAGCGGTGTCCCGGCGGCTGAAACCGCGGTCCGACGTGGGGAGCATGCCTAGAAGGACAGCACGCTGCGGTATTTCTCGAAGTCGTCTAGGATCCGGCCGGTGCCCCGGACGACACAGGTGAGGGGATCCTCATCCACGTGCACAGGCAACCCGGTCTCCTGCGCGAGCAGGATGTCGAGTCCGCGGATGAGCGCGCCACCCCCGGTCATGACGATGCCCCGGTCGACGATGTCGCTGGCAAGCTCGGGCGGCGTGATCTCGAGCGCGCGACGCACGGCGTCCACGATCTGCTGGATCGGCTCCTGAACGGCTTCCCGGATTTCGGAGGAGTGGACTCTCACGGTCTTGGGAATGCCGGAGACGAGGTCGCGGCCTTTGACCTCCATCTCGCGCTCCTCGCCCACGGGGGCCGCGGAACCGATCTTGATCTTGATGGCTTCGGCCGTGGGCTCGCCCACCAGCAGGTTGTAGTTCTTGCACATGAACTGGACGATCGCCTGATCCAACTCGTCGCCGCCGGTCCGGATCGACGTGTCGGACACGATCCCTGACAGCGCGATCACCGCGATCTCGGTGGTGCCCCCGCCGATATCGATGACCATGTTCCCCGTCGGCGTCTCGACCGGAAGCCCGACGCCAATCGCGGCCGCCATGGGCTCCGCCACCATCATCACTTGCTTGGCGCCGGCGGTCTGGGCCGAATCGCGCACGGCCCGGCGCTCGACCTCCGTGATGCCCGACGGGACACAGACGATGACCTTCGGTTTCACCCGGAAGACGTGCTTGTCGATGATCGTCTTCAGGAAGTACCGCAGCATCTTCTCGGTGACGTCGAAGTCGGCGATGACGCCGTCCTTGAGCGGGCGTACCGCGAGAATGCCTTCGGGCGTGCGGCCCAGCATCCGTTTGGCTTCGAGTCCGATGCCCTTGATCTTGCCGGTCGCCTTCTCGATCGCGACGACCGAGGGCTCGTTCAGGACGATGCCTTCACCCTTCACATAGATCAGGGTATTGGCCGTACCGAGATCCACCGCGATCTCGTTCGCGGGCAGGAAGGAAGACAGGTTCAACGAAGGGAGCTTCATCGAGCGATTGTGAGGGACATGGGCGGAAAGGTAAGAGGCACGCGGGTTTAGCCACAAGCCCGCGACTACGTCCCGGCGACTCCCGTGCTCCCGAAACCGCCCGCCCCCCGCCCCGTGCCGGGCAGCTCGGCGACTTCGGCAAACTCCGCGCGCTCCACCCGCGCGATCACCATCTGGGCGATGCGCATGCCGCGGGTCACGAGAAACGTCTCGGTGCCAAGATTCACGAGCGCAACCATCAATTCGCCGCGATAGTCACTGTCGATGGTGGCTGGCGTGTTGGGCAGCGTGATGCCGTGCTTGAGCGCGAGCCCCGACCGCGGACGCAGCTGACACTCGTATCCCGCCGGCACGGCGATGCTGAACCCGGTGCGAAAGAGGCGCCGTTCCCGCGCGCCGATCGCGCCCTCCTCGGCGCTGGCCAGATCGTACCCCGCCGCGCCCTCGGTCGCGCGCGCCGGGACCGGAAGGTCCCGCCCGTGCGGCAGCCGCGCCAGGAGGACACGCACCGCGGCGCCCTCACCGGGCTCAGAGTACGGAGGCGACATCGACCAGCGGCAGCCCGAACGCTTCGGCCACGCCCGGGTACACGATTTTCCCCTCGACCACGTTCAACCCCCGCCGCAACGCTTCGTCCCGGCGGCACGCATCCCGCCAGCCGTGCTTGGCGAGGAGCAGCGCGTAGCGGAGCGTCGCGTTGGTGAGCGCCAGGGTCGACGTGCGAGGCACACCCCCCGGCATGTTGGCCACGCCGTAATGGAGGATCCCGTCCACAAAGTACGTCGGGTTCTCGTGGGTCGTCGGATGGATGGTCTCGACGCAGCCGCCCTGGTCCACCGCGACGTCGACGATCACCGCGCCCGGCTTCATCAGCTTGAGATCCGTTCGCGTCACCAAATGCGGCGCCTTCGTGCCCGGAACCAGCACGGCGCCGATGACCAGGTCAGCCCGCTTGATGGCCTCGAGCAGGTTGTAGCGATTGGAGTAGATGCAGTCTACGTTGGGCGGCAGCACGTCGTCGAGATACCGCAGGCGCTCGAGCGAGAGGTCGAGGATCACGACGTGCGCCCCCAGGCCCGCGGCCATCTTGGCCGCATTGGTGCCTACGACACCGGCCCCGATGATCACCACTTCGCCCGGTGGCACGCCCGGAACGCCGCCCAACAGCACGCCGGTGCCGCCGAATACCTTCTCGAGGTACTTGGCGCCCTGCTGCACCGCCATGCGACCGGCCACCTCCGACATCGGCGTCAGCAAGGGCAGCTCCCCGCTTGGAAGCTGTACCGTCTCGTACGCCACGGCGACCGCGCCCGAGTTGATCACCGCGCGCGTGAGACGCTCGTCGGCGGCGAAGTGGAAGTAGGTGTACATCACCTGCCCCCGCCGCATCCGCGGCCATTCGGACTCGATCGGCTCCTTCACCTTCATGATCAGCTCGGCCTTCTGCCACACCTCGTCCGCAGAGGGAAGGATGGTCGCGGACGCCGCGGCATAGGCCTGATCCTCGAAACCGCTCCCCTCCCCTGCTCCGCGCTCCATGAAGACACGGTGCCCCTGCGCGCCGAGCGCCTCGGCACCCGCGGGCACCAGCGCCACGCGGTTTTCGTTGGTCTTGATCTCTTTAGGGACGCCGATGTTCATGCGAGATCCTCGGATTGAGTGCCGTCCGCCGGCCCTAGCCGCACGACCGCTTGCCGCTCCGGGCCGAAGAATTCCCCGGCGACAGCGCGGACTTGCTCCGGCGTGACGGCGTCGATGTCGGCGAGCATTTCTTCCAGGGAGCGGTAGTGGTCGTCGTGGAGCACGAACCCGGCGAGGCGCTGCATCCGCGCGCCGGGGCTCTCCAGCGACAGCACGACCTGCCCCTTGAGCTGCCGCTTGCCGTCCTCCAGCTCCGCGTCCGGCAGCCCCTCACGCGCAAGCAGCGCGTACTCCGCGCGGATCGCGTCGATCGCCCGATCGGCGGTGGCCGGCTGCGTGCCCACGTAGACACCCAACTGACCGGTGCTCTGGTAGAACTGCTTGAACGCGTAGATCGCGTAGGCGAGCCCCAGCTCCTCCCGCACGCGTTGGAACAGCCGGCTCGACATACCGCCCCCGAACGCGTTGATCAGGATGGCGAGCGCGAATCGGCGCGGATCCCGGAGGGGGAAGGTGTCGGT
>DATHMJ010000370.1:0-3124 GCA_035487215.1 Gemmatimonadales bacterium | reverse complement strand
ACAGGGACCCCCGGACGGCGTACCGGCGGGCGCGACGGAATGAGGCGGGACATTTAGTGGTGTAGGTGTATGGTGGCGAACTCCGCGGCTGCGGAGCGGGTGCAGCGAGATGGTATGGGGAGATGACGTTGATCGCAGGAGCGCTTCAAGGTAGACCTCTCTCGAAGACGCGTCAAGAGGCCTAAGCCTGAACGAACTGACCGCGACATTCGAGGCTTGGCGCACCCATGCGCTCGGCCGACGGGAGTACATCGACGGCCTGGTCGCCCGAGAACACCGCGGCCCGTCGGCGGCGCTGGCGCGGGCGCTCGCCCATTGGCCCGGTCGGTACTACTGGGCCGACGCCGAGCACACGCACCTCATCCTGATCCGTCCGTTGGGCCGGGACCGCCGCGAGCGGTGGGTGCTGCACGGGGTGCTCCTGGGCCTCACGGTCATCTGCGCCCTGGGCGCGGGCGCGGCGCTCGCGAGCGGCGGAGCCTCGACCGGCGCCGCGGCCGACTCCTTCAGCGGCCTGCGGTTCGTGAGGGAGGTCGCGAGCGGATGGCGCGACTTGGCGACCGGATGGTCGTTCGCTCTCCCATTGCTGGCGATCCTGCTGGCCCACGAGCTGGGCCACTACTTCGCCGCTCGGCGCTACGCGATCGACGCCTCACCGCCGTTCTTCCTCCCAGTGCCGCCCTCGCTATCTCCCATCGGCAGCCTCGGCGCCTTCATCCGCTTACGCTCGGCCGTGTTGGATCGCCGCCAGCTTCTCGACGTCGGAGCGGCGGGACCGTTGGCGGGCTTGGTGCTGACACTCGTGGTCCTGGCGTGGGGCTTCGCCACGTCGGAGCCGGCTTCGGCGATGGGTCCCGGGCGCAGCTTCATCCTGCTTGCCGGCGAGCGAATCGGACTCGGCGATTCCATTCTCATCGCCGCGTTCCGCCGATTGTTTCTGCCCGGCGCGCCGAGCGTGCATCTGAGCCTGCCCGCATTCGCGGGTTGGGTCGGCGCCTTCGTCACCGGTCTCAATCTCCTGCCGCTGAGCCAACTCGACGGGGGCCACGTGCTCTACGGCTTGTTCGGACGCCGGCAAGCGGTGGTCGGATTGGTTGCGCTCCTGGTGCTGCTCGCGCTGGCGCAGGTCTCCTGGAATTGGTACGTGTGGGTGGCGTTCGCGCTGTTCGTGGGCGGAGGGGGCTGGGCGCATCCCGCGGTGCTCGCGCCCACCCGTCCCGTCCCGCCGGGCCGGCGGTGGATCGGCTGGGTCTCGGTCGTGGTCTTCGTGGTGACCTTCGTGCCGGTTCCTTTTTCCAGCTAACAGCTCTGGGCCAATGGCCGTTCTATCTATTGTCTAACTCAAGCTGCCATGTATCTTTAGCTAAACCTGTCAGGACGTTCCCTGATGGCCTTACAAACAACCGTTGTGCCGCCGACCCGGGACCCCCGGGAACCCGTCCAGCACGAGCTGGATCCTCTCCGCTGCTCCGGCCAAGTCGTCAACCTCTCGCTCATCGTCCGCCGCACCGATGACGGCGCGTGGCGTGGACGTCTCCGGTTCATCGATGGTGAGTCGAGCCGGGAACGGGAGACCGCCGAAATTTTTTGTGCTGTCACCGAAGGCGAGCTGTGGGCCTCGGTGCGGGATCTACGGGACCATCATCTGCGTGATCTGTACCGGTCGCTTGACTGACGCGCCGCGATGACCGACGCGGATCGCCTCGGTAAGCTCCGGCACGATCTCTCCAACCCGCTCTCCGCGATGCTGGCGGAGATCCAGCTGATGTTGCTGAACGAGGCGCGGTTCGATGCCGAAACCGTTGCCGGGCTACGAGAGATCGAGAAGCTGGCGATCCGCATGCGTACTCTGCTGCGCGAGGCGTGAGCCCCGGCGCCAGCGCGCTCCGCGGGTCAGATAGCCAACCAGGAACGCCACGCTGGCCGCGCTCGCGGCCGCGCGCGCCGGCAGGCCCTCGCCGCTCACCGAGAGAAACCCCTCGATCGAGCCGGCAATCACGAGCAGCACGGCGACGGCTCCCATCATCCGCACGGCGATGCGCCCACTCGCGACGAGGGCGTCCGTCCGGGCGCGAGGCCCCGGCGCCACGATCGACTTGCCGAGCAGGAATCCCGCCGCACCCGCCACCCAGATCGCGAACAGCTCCAGCGCGCCGTGGCCCACGAGGAACTCCATCAGATACCCCAGCAGGCCCAGGTTGGCGAAATGCCCGGCGAACGTGCCGAGGGCGAGCCCGTTGTACGCGAGCAGCACGAGCGAGCCGACCCCGAGGAAGATGCCTCCGGCAAAGCAGGCGATCGCGACCCGGATGTTGTTCGTGATGATGAAGGACGCGGCCATCGGTCGCCCGCTCCAGTCCACCGATACGTACTTCCGCCCTTCCGCCGCACGCTCGCGCCCGGCCTCCGCGCGCCGCAGCATCACCTCGGGCAGCAGCTCGCTGGCCAAGGCCGGGCGCTCCCGCATCAGCTCGTATCCGCCCAGCGCGGGCGCGGTGAAGATCGCCCAGGCCAGGAGCACGAGCCAGCGGGCCTCGATGATAGCGGCGGGGAACTCGCGCGACACGGCGTTCCACACGCGGGGCCAGGTCTGCGGCTCCTCCCGGTAGAGGAGGTTGTGCCCGGCGGCGACCAAGCGCTCCAAGCGAGCGATCGTCGCTGAGTCCGCCCGATAGGTTCGGGCGCGGGCGAGATCCGCCGCGATTTCGCGGTAGCGTGCCGCGAACCCCGGCAGCTCATCCGGCGCAAAGCTGTCGAGGCCGGCCGAGGTCGCCCGCTCGGCCAACGACTGAAACACGTCCCATCGTTCACCCTGCCGAGCGGCGAGTCGTTCGCCCAACCCATCCCGCCCCGCCATGCGTCCACGGCGGCGGGCCAGCTCGCCGGCATGGAGGTCGAGCAGGAATTCGGTGACGCTCGCGCCCGGCGGACGCTCGCGGTCGCCGAACCGGCCGGCGAGCGAGGCGGCGATCCGTTCCCGCGCCTCGAGGGGGAGGTCCGCCCGATTGGCGAAGCGGGCGAGCAGACGGAACCGCTCGTCGTCGAGGGGCGCGCCGATCGCTCCCTCCCCCGGCGCCACCGCGTCGGGAGCGGTCGCCCCTCCCGGCCCGGGACGGTCTCGCAC
>DATHMJ010000369.1:0-7903 GCA_035487215.1 Gemmatimonadales bacterium | reverse complement strand
TGATCTCGAGGTAATAGCCGAAGACCTTGTTGAAGCCGACCTTGAGCGAGGCGATGCCGGTGCGATCGCGCTCCCGCTGCTGGAGCGTCGCAATGTATCGCTTGCCGCCGTCGCGCAAGTCGCGCAGCTCGTCCAACTCGGCGTCGTAGCCCGCGCGAATCGCCGCGCCGTCAGCCAGGACGGCCGGCGGCCGGTCTTCGAGGGCAGCGCCGAGCTCCGCGGCAAGATCGCCGAGCAGATCGAAATCCGCTTCGAGCTGGACGAGTGCGGCGCTGCGGTCGCGGTTCGTCAGGCCGGCCAGCGACTCCAATACGTCCGGCAAACGGCGGAAGGAGTCCCGAAGGGCGCCGAGCTCGCGTGGGGTCGCTCGGCCGGCTGCGGCCCGACCGGCCAGGCGCTCGAGATCGCGTACACCATCGAGCGCTTCGCGAAGCCGCGGTCGGCCGCGACTGTCGATTACGAGGATTTCGAGCGCATCGAGCCGGCGCCCGATCGCGGCGGGGTCGCGCAGCGGCGAGAACAGCCATTGGCGGATCAGGCGGGCGCCCATGGGCGTGAGCGTCAGGTCGATCGCCTCGAGCAGGGTCGCGCCACGGGTGCCGGCACGCAGCGGCTCGACCAGCTCGAGGTTGCGGCGCGTCATTTCGTCGAGCCAGAGGTACGCGTCGCTGCGGCGGACGATTGGACGGGTGAGGTGCGGCAGCCCGCTGGGCTGCAGCTCGCTCAGGTACCGGAAGAGCGCCCCAGCGGCGCCAATCGACGGCGCGTCGGCCGGTTCGAGGCCCAGCCCGTCGAGCGACGCAAGGGCGAAGCGCCGGGCAAGCTCGACCCGAGCCAGCTCGGGATCGAACTCCCACGGCTCGCGACAGGTGACCAGCGTCCTGGGGCCCTGCGCCAGCTGGCCAGCTTCGTCGCCGGCCTCGCGAGGCTCGCCCGCCGGTTCGGGCGTCACGATCTCGGCGGGGCCGAATCGCGACAAGGCTTCGGGCAAGCCGGCCGCGGTGACCGTCTCGAGCACGAATTCACCCGTGCTCAGGTCGATCGCAGCAAGCCCGGTCGCTTCGCCGGCCGGGCCCACCGCCACGATCCAATTGTTTCGGTGGCCGGGGATCCACCCGTCGGCGAGCAGGGCCCCGGGCGTTACCGTCTCCACCACCTCGCGTCGGACGATCCCCTTCGCGAGCTTCGGGTCTTCCACCTGCTCGCAGATGGCCACCCGGTGCCCCGCGGCCACGAGCTGCTTGAGGTACTCAGCGGCGGCTTTGACAGGAACTCCCGCGAGCGGGACGCCGTCGCCGCGTGATGTGAGGGTGATGTTGAGCAGCCGAGCGCCGAGCTGGGCGTCGTCGAAGAACATCTCGTAGAAGTCGCCCATTCGGAAGAAAAGAATGGCGCCCGGGTGCCGTGCCTTGATCTCCCGGTACTGCTGCATGAGCGGCGTCGCTCCCTCGGCCACGCGTCCCGTCACGGTCCCACCACGAACGCCTGGCCTCCGAGCTTGGCCCGAACGCCGGCCAGCGCGGCCTGGGCCGCGGCGCGGGTCGGATACGCGCCGACCCTCACCTTGTAGAGCCCCTTCTCGGTCGCGACGATGCTCTCGAAGCCGCCGGCCTTCACCCGCTTGGCGATGCTGTCGGCCGCAGCCCGGGTGTTCACCGCCGCGACTTGGATCCGGAACACGGCGGTGCTCGCGGTCGGGGCGGCGGGGGAGACGCGAGCAGCAGTGTCCGGGCTCGCGGCGACGGCCTTCGCGGAATCCGGAGCGGGCTTGCTTGAATCGATGGGCTTGCTCGAATCGGCCGGCTGCACGGCGGCGCGGGCCGTGGAATCAACCCGGCTCGAGTCGGTGCGCGCGGTATCGAGGACGACGCCGGCGCACCGCTGATTGTAGAACTGAAGCTGGTTTCGCAGCTCCACGTCGGAGCCAGCGCGGGTGAGACCTTCGGCGAGCCAACGACACGCCGAAGGAGCGCGGCGGAGATCGAAGTAGATGCGTCCCGCCCAGAACGCGGCCTGGGCGTAGATGGGAGACGCGGGATAGTCCAGCCGGAGCCGCTCGAGATTGCGGGCGCCGCCCTCGAGGTCGTTGGTGGCGTAGTCGAGCTGCGCGAGTCGAAGCAACGCCCGATCGGCCCAAGTCGAAGCCGCGTATTCCGCGGTCACCCGCTGGAGGTCCCGCCGCATGTCCTGTGCGTTCGACGAGACCACCGCGCGGGCGTAGAGCACTTGCGGGTACAGCGTGTCGGTCGCGGGGGTGGCGTCGAGCACGCGCTGGACGATCGTGCGGGCGGAGTCGCTGGCCCCCTCCTGGGCCAGTCGGACCGCGTGCGCGAGCCGAGGCTCGGTTTGCGCCCGGCCAAGCGTCGGCAACGCGGCCCACGCGAGCGCCACAACGATCGCGCCGGTGGCGAGGCCACGCGGATGCCGGCCCATCACGCCACGCCCGCCTTGGACGCGCCCATGCGCAACACCAGATCCATCAGCACCCCACGTTCGTCGGAAATCGTCGTGCTCTTGAGCGCCACGTCGGCAGCGACCGCGGCCGCCAGCGCCGCTCGAATCCGGCTGGAAGGCCAGCTCGGCGCCCACCGTGCCCAGCGTCGAGCTTCGTCGCCCCAGCTCAAGAGTCCGTAGAGCCGCGCGCCCCGCATCAACTGGAAGCCAGCATCCTCCAGGCGCGCGCCGCGGACGTTCCGGTCGTAGGCCGCGCGTACGGCACCGAGACCGACGAGCGTCGTGCCCAGAAGGGTGAGGAGGCGAACGCCGCTCGTTCCCGCCTGGCCCAGTACGGGGCCGAGCAGCTGGGCGGCTCGTCCCGGCTCCTCGTCGAAGACCGCGTCGCGCCAGTCGAACATCGTTTCGCCGTGCCGGACACCGACCAGCTCGGCGACACGATCCGCGGCGATGGGCGCCTCGTCAGCGGCAGAGGCGAGCTTCTCCAGCTCCGAGGCAAGGGACGCGAGGTCGGTTCCGACCACCCGAACCAAGTGCTCGGCAGCCTCGGCTTCGACGGTGATTCCCAACCCCTTCGCCCGGTGGAGCACCCAGCGCGCGGCGCGCTCGGGCGTGAGCGGCTCGCAGGCGACGGCCACCGCGAGACGGGCGAGGTCCTTGTCCTCTTTCTCGTCGCCCGCGCCCTGCACGAAGAGAAGGACGGTTTCCTCCGACGGCTTCGCAAGGTACTCCAGCGCGGTGGTGCGGGCCTTGGTCTTGCGCTTCCACGCCTCGATGTCGCGCACTATGACGACGCGGCGGTCCGCCATCATCGGAGGGGTCCGGCAGAGCGAATACAGCTCCTCCGGGTCGAGCTGGGCCGCCGATCGCTGGTCGAGGTTGAAGTCCCGGAGGCCCGGATCGAGCACCCGGTCCAGCACCGCACGAATGGCCTCGTCCTTGAGGAGATCCTCCCGGCCGTGCAGGTAGTAGGCAGGCGCGACCTCGCCCCGTCGTACCGAGCGGAGCAGCGTGTCGAACGTTTGCGATGCCATTCAGGGAATTCTAGAACGTGCGGGCGCGACGTGCGAGCCGCTGGCGTACACCGGCTCCCGGGCGAGTTCACGCTCGTACAACGGCAGTACGTGTGCCCGGCGGACCAGGCCGAGAAATCCGCCGGCGGCTCGAACCGGCATCGTCAACGCCGTCGCAGGAAGCACTCGACGAACATCAGCGCCACCAACGTCTTGCCGTCCTCCACCTCGCCGCTCCCGATGAGCTCGAGCACGCGCGACCACGGCGTCCGCTCGACCTCGAGGAACTCATCCGCCTCTCGGCGTTGCGTCCCCTGCTCGAGGCCGGTCGCGATGAAGAGATGAATCCGCTCATCGGTGAATCCCGGCGTCGTATAGATCGTGGTCAGGCGGCGAAGGTCGCCGGCCGCGACTCCCGCCTCTTCCTCCAATTCCCGCCGCGCGCAAGTCTCCGGTGCCTCGTTCGGCTCGAGCCGCCCAGCCGGAATCTCCCAAACGTACTTCTCCGCGGCGTGCCGGAACTGCCGAATCAGCAGCACGTGGGGATCGGGGGCGCGGGGGTCGTCAGCGAACGGCACGACGGCGGCCGCCCCGGGATGGCGGATCATCTCCAGCTCGCCCACCGATCCGTTGGGAAACCGGACCGTATCCACATCGAGATCGAGGACTCGGCCGGAATACACGCGGCGCGATGAGATCAGGGTCATACGAGGGAGTGAGGCGTAGGAGGTGAGCCGATCTCAGAGGAGACTTCGCACCCATGCGACGGGGACCTTGATGGCTTCCGCGGCAAGATACTCGAGCTCCAGCACCGGGTTGTCGGAGATAGGGCTGGTCTCCGTGGGCGACGTGTACACCTTGAGCCCCGTGCGCCGAGCCTCGAGCCGAAGACGCAACATATGGAATGGATCGCTCACCAGCAGCGCCGTGTGCCGGCCATTGCTGTTGAACCATTCGGCCACGGCGGTCATCGACGCCGCGGTCGAGCGGCCCTGCGGCTGCATCACGACGGCGGAATCGGGAATCCGCTGGGCCAGCAGCCAGCGGCGGGCCACCGTGGCTTCGCTTTCCTTGTCGCCTCGGCCGATACCGCCGGTCACGAGAATCATGGGCGCCAGCCCGTCGCGGTACAGAACGAGGGCGTGGTTGAGTCGAGCACGGAGCACTGGCGAGGGCCGGCCATTGTACTGTGCGGCGCCGAGGACGACGATGGCGTCGGCGTGGCGGTGCTCGTCGACCTGTGCCATGGCCAGGACACACACGAAGGCGATCGTATAGACAATGCCGAACAGGAGCGCCGCGAAACCGAAGACGCGCAACGCCGCTCTTCGGCGCGGCCGCCCGGTCGCGCCGCTAGAGGTCGAAGCTTTCGCCATGCTTGGGAATGACGACCTCTCGTACTCCTTCCTCGCGCAGGATGCCGGCCATTGCCTCGAGCGCGGGACCTTCGCCGTGGACGGCGAACGCGCGGCGAATCGGCCCTCCCAGCCGCCGGATCCACGCGCGAAGCTCCGAGCGATCGGCGTGCGCCGAATATCCGCCGATGGTGACGACCTCGGCCCGTCGCGGATACTCCACGCCGAAGATTCGCATGGTGTCGGCGCCGTCCTGGATCCGCCGCCCCAAGGTGTCCGCCGCTTGAAAACCCACGAACACGATGCAATTGCGGTGATCGCCCCCATGGTTGGCCAGGTGGTGCAGGATCCGTCCCGATTCGGCCATGCCCGACGCGGCGATGATCACTGCCGGTCCCGGCTGGGTGTTGAGCCGCTTGGAGTCCGAGACCTCGCGGATGTAGCGGAGCAGGGGGAAGTCGAACACCGATGCCGCGCCTTCGAGCAAGCCCTCACCGGTGTCGAAGATCTCCGGGTGCAGGCGAAAGACGTCGGTGACGTCGACCGCCAGGGGACTGTCGAGAAAAATAGGAATTTCCGGAATCGCCTGCGCCCGCCACAGCCGGTGCAGCGCGTAGATCAATTCCTGCGCTCGACCCAGGGCAAACGCCGGCACCAGCACCTTCCCGCCTCGTGCCGCCACTCGCCGCACCAGCTCACCCAGCTTCTGCTCCGCGTCCGCCACCGACTCGTGCTGCCGGTCCGCGTAGGTCGACTCGATGATCAGGGTGTCGATCGGCCCTTCGGGCGGATTCGGATCCCGTACGATCGGGAGACCGGTGCGGCCGATGTCGCCGGAGAAGACCACGCGATGCGCGACCGGCTCGGCCACCCGCAGGTCCACGGAGGCGGAGCCCAAGATGTGGCCCGCGTCGGTGAACTCGAGCGAGAGGTGCTTGCGAAGATGCAGCAGCCGACGGTACGGGAGGCCCACGGCGAGATCCTGGACCGCGATCGCGTCGCGCAAGCCGTACAAGGGCTCGGTGAGAGGACCCGCCCGCTCGTGCTTGAGCAGAAACTCGAAATCCTTCTCCTGCACGTGCGCCGCGTCGGCGAGCATCACCGCGGACAGGTCCCGTGTCGCCGGCGTGGCGTAGATCGGGCCGTGGAAGCCGTGGTTCACGAGCAGGGGCAGCCGCCCGGAGTGATCGATGTGGGCATGACTCAGGACGATCGCATCGACCCGCCGGGGGTCGAGGGGAAGTGTGGCGTTCAGCTCGCGGGCTTCCGCCCGGCGCCCCTGAAACAAGCCGGCGTCGAGCAGCACGCGCGCCCCGGCCGCCTCGAGCAAGTGCATCGAGCCGGTGACCCGTTCCGCCGCGCCCCAGAAGGTGAGTCGGATGCCGGCCATCGAATCAGCGGGTGCCGAACAGGCGGTCGCCGGCGTCGCCGAGGCCGGGCAGGATGAAACCCTTGGCGTTCAGGCCGCGGTCGAGCGCCGCGGCGAAGACCGGCACGTCCGGGTGCGCGCGCTCCATGGCGCGGACACCTTCGGGCGCGGCCACGAGGCAGAGAAAGCGGATGCGTCGGGCGCCGGCCTGCTTCAGCGCCTTGATCGCGGATACGGCGGAGCCGCCCGTAGCCAGCATCGGGTCGAGCACGAAAAAGTCGCGAGCCTCCTCGTCACCCGGAATCTTGAAGTAGTAGTCCATGGGTTTGAGCGTCGCTTCGTCACGCGCCAGACCGATGTGGCCCACGCGGGCCGATGGCACCAACTGGGCCACGCCGTCCACCATGCCGAGGCCCGCGCGGAGGATCGGCACCAGCGTGAGCTTCTTGCCCGCGACCTGCCGTCCCATCATCCGTTCGAGCGGCGTCTCGATCTCCACCGGTTGGGTCGAAAGATCCTTCGTCACCTCGTACGCCATGAGCATCGCGATCTCGCTGACGAGCTGCTTGAAATCGCGCGTGCTGGTCCGCTTGTCGCGAAGCAACGTGAGCTTGTGCTGGATCAGAGGGTGGGTGAGAACGGTCAGGTTAGGGTAGTCGGCGGATTGCGACATGCCCCAATATGAGGTGAGAAACGAGAGGGGAGAAGTGAGAGCGTCAGGGTTCGCCGACGTCGAACACCACCACCCGGCACACCGCGGCACCCGGCGCGCACACGCTCGCCCGGACGGTGCCGCGGATCGCTGCGCGCCTGGCGACGACGGCGACCGGTGGCTGAGTGAAGTAGGCGGAGTCGGGGGTGAGCGAGGGCGAGTCGAAGCGGACGAGGGTTCCGGTTCGCCCTTCCAGCACCGGCTTGAGACGGGCGTTGACCTTCCAGCCTGGAGCGGCCGTCAGCTCGAGCCGCAGGGAGTCGCCCGCGGGACGGGTTCGGAGTGCGAGGGGCCGCCGGTCGTGTCGCGCGGACCCGGGGCCCGCGCAGGCGCCGAGCAACCCGCCGACCGAGGCGCCGAGCAGAACAATGGCGGCGATGGCCGTGCGTATCACCGGCTCACTGCTCCGCCAACAGCTCCCGAATCCTGCCGTCCCAGTACTGGTAGTTCGTGTCGCCGACGTGGAACTCGCCGGCTCCCTCGTAACGGATCTGTCCCCTCTTATCGATCAGCACGAAGCTCGGCCAGAAGCGGATCCCGTAGAGGTCCCAGGTCTTGGTGTCGTTGTCCTGGGTGACGGGGTACGCGATGTGGTACTTCTCGAGCGCCCGCTCCACGTTGCCCTTGTCGTGCTCACCCGAATAGGGCGGAAATTCGGGGGTGTGGACGCCGATGATCGTAAGGCCTTGGTCGCGGTATTTCTGGTCGAACTCCACGAGCGAGGGCACCGTGTTGGTGCAGTTGTAGCAGGTGAAGACCCAGAAGTTCAGCAACACTACTCGGCCGCGTTGCGACTCCAGCGTGAGCGGCTTCTCGGTGTTGAGCCAGCTCTTGTTGCGCCACCCGGGAGCTGGACGAGGCGTACCTCGAGAGGCCCCCAGTAGCGGGATGCGGGTCTGGGCGACGGCGTGGCTCGCCGTCTCGAGGACGCCGGTGGCGCCCGCGGCCGCAGCGAGCGACAGGGCGACGAGCAAGGCGGTTTTGGGCAAGGTGGGCTCCG